>VEPD01000466.1 GCA_012027035.1 Ruminiclostridium sp.
ACTCATAAATCATTCTCTTGTTTATCCCGGCCTGCCGGGCTATCTCATCTATTCTGGAACCGTAAATCCCTTTTTCAGCGAATTCCTGCTCGGCTGCATTCAAAATGTCCTCCCTGGACTTTTGCGAATCTCTGATTCTGGCCATGATCAACCTCGTTTTTGCAAGTAACTGTTTAGTTATATTGTAATGCAGAATCGTTTTTCAGTCAAGTCGATAGTAAAATTTTTGTTAACTTAATACGAAAAATATTTATTTGAGAAAAAGATGCTGTAAGCTTTAAATGTCCGAGGTGTGGACATGTTAAAAGCAATATGGGTTTTGGCGGCCTTATGTGGTGGATGTAATATAGAAATATCTGAACATCCACACTGTGGACATTTCTGTTTCCGAGTTCCTGACTAAAATTTGATAGATAATTTTTACATAGATTCAGTTTTATTGATCAGCTCCGTCTCTTGGGGGAGGAAATTCTACAAATCCAGAAGACGTGTCATGTGAGTTTCATCTTCTTTTGTAGATTTACTCTATTTATAGCATATTTAAAGAAATTTTACAAACTATTGACAAAAGTCAATTTTAATTTACAATAATGTCTATAACAGGGTCGTTTAGTAGAAAGGTGGATGAATATGAACAAAAAAACATTATGTGTAATTGTAGTATTGTGCAGTTTACTACTCCCTATTGAGAGTTTTGCAACTGTATCGGGATATTCTGATGGGGGAGATTGGGGAATTACCTATTGCAACGGAGATGCTAGCGCAATTAATGGAAGTTGGCCGTCTAACGATTCAGGATCAGCCTATACACAAAGTCAAGCTAATGGTAGTATAGGGGTTGGAGTATATTTACATTATGCCACAGAAGGTTCTGGCGATAACGTAGTATCGAATTATGGCTTTGATAGCGATACTTATGTAAGTACAAGTGTAAATGCACCTAACAGAACTGGTACATATGTAAATTCTGGACATACATATGACTCTGTACATTATGGTTCTTGGAGTGGAGGCGGAGTCTATCATTATTTTTAATGCAAGAAAACTGAACTCCCATTGAAATAAATACTAAACGACCTTGTTTATCTTTTCGTTTATTATGGAGGAGATGTGATGAAGCTTTTTAATAAAAAAAGTATTATTATAATCGTTTTTATTGTTTTAATTTTTATGTATTTTCAGACTTTTGTATTCACTGATGACACTGCAACTAATAATATTATTAGACAAAATGAAGAAAAAGTTTTTTCTATTAAAGATATAAGTAATTTTAAAAATAAAATTGCCACAGCAAACGAAATAATTCTACCTCCAAATGGTGATTTATTCGGTTATGGTATGAGGCTTTTTAATACAAATGGGGAGTTTATTTCAAATAGATATATCCAATACATGGATACCCCTTTAGAGTATTTTGTATCAATCGCTAATATTAATAATTACGATGATGACATAGGCTTTATGATATTATATGACGATGAATTACAGCCGTTTTATATAGATGAACAAGAACAGAAATATGTATTTTATAAATTTAATTTAAAGAAGAAGTCTCAAATTAATTTACCTATAACATTTGATCCGGAAATAAAAAATAAAAATATGATATATAACATTCATTTTTTTATAGTTTATTATTTAAATGAAGATCCTGGAGAAAAGTATAAATATATTGATTTTTTTACTCTCTCGCTTCCTTATAAAATTGATTTTTCAAATAGTAAAAAAACTATAAAAAATAATAATGTTATTAATAAGCACGGTAATACGATGCCGATAACCGATTCAATAAAGAAACTTTTGAATGTTAATTATATAACAACAATTATTACAAAAAATAAAGAGAAGAATAACCTTACCCAAGAAATAACAATAACATCCAAAAAAGGAGCAATAGAAAATTTTCTGCTAAAATCAGCAGGGAAAAAAGGTAAGTACTCTACAATAGTTTTTTTGAATAATGAGCCCCTGCCTATTTTTAATAACAAGTACAATCTTGATTGGGAAATCAATAATAATGAAATGCTCAACCATGAATTTAAAATGCAAATACCAAATAAAAATGGCATATATTCCATGTATACAATTACAATCCCTGTAGAAAGTGATTTACCTTATCCTGTCGGTTCATCCAAGTTTTTATTGAATGTAGTTGAATAAAGTATATAATTTACATATACCTTTGCAGGAGGGGATCAAATGGTTTTAACGATAAGAGATATAACAAAATACTATGGGAACAAGCTTGCCCTTGATAGTTTTTCAATCGAGTTAACCCAAGGCGTGTACGGACTTTTGGGTCCAAATGGAGCAGGAAAATCTACGCTGATGAACATTATCGCAACTCTCTTGAAACCATCTAAAGGCATGGTTTTCTACAATGGAGAGGAAATAATAAAAATGAACGCAAGATATAGGGATAAACTTGGATATCTCCCTCAGAATCCGGGAATGTATAAAAACTTCAGCGCCAAAAGATTCTTATTATATATTTCTGCCTTAAAGGGTCTTGATAAAAATGATGCGGGGAAAAAAGCCGAACAGCTTTTAGAAATGGTTAACTTAAAATCCGAAGGCAAGAGAAAAATAGGGGAATTTTCCGGTGGCATGAGGCAAAGGCTGGGTATAGCGCAAGCACTGTTGAATGATCCTGAGATTTTAATTCTTGATGAGCCCACCGCCGGGCTTGATCCCAAGGAAAGAATCCGGTTCCGTAACATTATATCTGAAATATCCCGTAATAGAATTGTTATCTTGTCGACTCATATAGTGTCGGACATCGAATATATCGCGAAAAAAGTTTTATTGATAAAGGAAGGTAAGCTGCTAAAAGAGGAATTGCCGGGAAACTTACTTAAAGAACTGGAAGGTAAGGTGTGGAGTAAACTTATATCGGAGAATGATGGATCCTATGCTGAGAAAAATAATCTGATAAGCAATATTACCTTACAAAACGATGGTACATATATAAGAATCATTTCTCCGGATAAACCCGGTGAAAATGCAGAATTGCAGACGCCAAGGTTTGAAGATATATATCTTTACTATTTCGGTGAGGAGTCAGAAAAATGATAAGTCTTATATTATATGAATTATATAAAATCATTAAGCAAAGAGTTCTCTTAATCCTAATCCTGATATTTTTAATATTTAACGTAGTACAGTTATTTTTAGTTAGAGATATAGATGCATTTATTGGGATGGATACAAGCAATGTATTCAAAAAATTTGAGGGATCCGTGACCGATGCTAAAGCCAATTGGGTTTTAGAAGAAAAAACTAAATATGACAAATTACTTGGTAATGATAACTTACGGGAAAAAATGCAAAAAGCAAAAGAAGAAGCTGACTCATTATCAATAGATAATCCATCTGAAATGGAAACTGTAAATTCGAACGATACAGCTGACTTACCCGGTAAATATTCGTTAAAAATAGCATATGATTATATAATCATATGCAGGCTGGACTACGAAATAAACTACATTCGGAATTGGGAAAAACAAAATATCTCACTTAAAAAGCTAATAGAAAGGAATATCGACCGTTACAAGGGAAAACCGGAATATAAATACGAATACCTTAAATGGAATTTGTACAAAAATAATGTTAATAGTATAAAATCACCAACACTTTTCTATAATACCGGATGGGATAAACTCTATAAATACATTTCCAATGATTTACTTGTACTACTTTTAATTCTTGTGGCCTTTAGTACAGTATTTTCAAACGAGTACGCTTTAGGCACAGACAGAATTATCAGAAGCAGCATTCATGGCAAAAGCAGTACTGTTACCGCCAAGTTTGCAGCGTCGTTCATATATGCTTTAGTTATATATGCAGTATTTATTATTATTGACTTGGTATTCTTTAAAATTTATTATGATATGCCAGGCTGGCATAATTCCCTACAAAGTATTCAAACTTTTTCAAATAGCCCTTTTGCTTTTTCTATAGGGAATTATCTGGTAATTCTGTTATTGACTAAGCTTTTGGGGCTCATGATGTTTGGAGTAATTATATTATTTTTATCATCCGCTTTTAAGACATCCTATATGCCGCTGTTTATTGGAGGAATCATGATTCTTATCCCTGTTTTACTAAAGAGTAGAATGCCTGATTTAGAGATAAACACCTTACTTAAATTTATGCCCGATTCTAATATTTTCCCTCAAAGCTTTTTTACACGGTATGATGTATATAATATTTTTAATATACCTGTTTCATACATGGTTATTTGTATTTCTGTAACATTGCTGGCAGCAATTGTTTGTAGTATTGGGACGTATAAATTTTTTAACAATGCCAGGTGATTTATAGCTGATAATTCACCGTCTGTTATACTGGATTACGGGATTGTACGGAGGTTAAAATATGCCGGTATCGCTAATGAAATATGAGATTTATAAAATGTTTCACCGGAAATCATTGATTATTGTGATAATTATTTCAATTGTACTTCAAATAGTACTTATGATTTTCACAGGCAAGCAAAGAAATGAAATGGATGAAAATTATTATCGTACATATATTAATATCGTTACCGGGCATGTAACAAATGAAAAACTATTATGGTTAAAAAATGAAAAGCAAATATTAGATGATACCATTGATAAATATGATTTTCATTATCAACAATATATAGAAAAAACAATAACAACGAAGGAATATAAGAAATATCTGGCAAAATATAATGAAGCGCTTCAAAAGAAAAACAGCTTTCTTGAGGCTTATGAGTACTATATTCGAATAATGAACTGGGATAATAATTTAAAATCATTAAGAAGATCGTTAGATAGCTTTGAGCATGCAAAAGATATGGATAATCCCGAATATATAAAGAAGAAAGCTGTTTATGAAAGACTTATTAATGTTAAAGCGCCGGAAGTTATTTATAGTACCGGCTGGGAGGACTTGCTGGTGATACCTTTATATGAAATCATCCTTATCAGCATTATAATAATAATTGGTATTTCTCCTTTATGGAGTGAAGAGTATTCTTCCGGCATGATGAAAATCATTGCTTCAAGCAAGCAGGGTAGAAAAGTAACTTCAATTATCAAATTAATGTTAGCTTCCATCTATTCTATATTTATTGTTGTTTTATTTATTATTATTAAAATAGTTTACTTTACATATAAGTATGATTGGATGAATTGGAATTCTGCCATCCAGAGTATAGATTACTTTCAGAATAGTATTTTAAATATAAGTAATCTTCAATATTTAATAATATCCAGCCTGTTTAGAATAATTGCATATACCGCACTTGGGTTAATGACACTGTTAATATCTTTATTGGCTAAGTCCACTGTTTTTACAATATTTATTAGCTGGTGCATATTTTCAAGTCCAATATTACTTGTTGAAATGAGTAAGGGAATCGTTGGTAGTGTTCTGGATTTTTCATTGTTCAGCATAATAGAATTTGAAAAACTCTTTGAACAATCCCGGATATATGTACTGGGAGGCCAACCATTATTAAGTTCATTTATTATTTTACCTGTTTTATTTATATGTATCTTTATTTTAGTTTTTGTTATATTTTTTTACAATAGAAGTTCAAAAAATAAATTGTGTTGAGGGGGAAAGTACATGAAAAAACTAGTTTTACTGTTTCTATCGGCTTTATTGATTTTGAGTTTTACAGGATGCGGAAAGGATGAATTTGGGGGGAAATCGATTTTCGGAAGCGAATCCGGTAATATAAGTAACAGCGGTATGGCTGTTAGAGATACTAATAGCTGGATATACTATTCCAGCAATGAAAAAATATTTGAATTTTCAGAAGATAATCCTGAAAAAGTGCAGATAGCAGATGAACATGCATCTTATTTAAACATAGTAAGAGACTATCTCTATTATTCAGGGGACAGAGGTAATCTTTGCAGAATTAAAACTGATGGGAGCGATAGGAAAATTCTATCAAGTGAAGTCAGCACCCTTATTAACGTTTATAATAATTTGATATTCTACACCCATGGTATAGGAGGAAATTTGTATAGAATCGATACCAATGGCAAAAATGAAAAACTGTTATCAAAAGATGAGATTAGTGATTTAAGCATATCGGATATGAATATCTTTTATACGGATTTTACAGCAATATATAAAATGGATTTCAATGGCGACAACAAGGTTAAAATCTATGAGGCGGCTGCACCTAAAATTCTTGTTAAAGAAGATATAGTCTACTTCAGGAATTCTTCCGACAATGACAAACTCTATAGTATAAAAACAGACGGATCTGAATTAAAGAAATTTTTTGACTATAAAGTGATGCAGTTTAATATTGACGGAGAATGGATTTATTTTACAAACATTTCGGATAATAAAAGCCTTTATAAAATTAAAATTGACGGTTCAAATTATACCAAGCTAAGAGATGGTGTTGTCTGGAATATTAATATAATAGATAATTGGATTTACTTTAATGATAGCATGGGAAAGCTGGTCAGAATTAAGAATGATGGATCATCGGAAACAATACTGTAAGGATTAACGCCCCTTCCGTATAGCTTGATTTTTGAAGGAAGCGCAGGGAGGGGCGGTTTATTAATGGACTCATCCTTCCCTGATATCCAGTTCAAATGGTATCTGCCAATAGCTGCGTCACAAAAATGAAATGTGAGAAATTCAGAAAAGCTCTCTTACGGAAACATCCCCCGTATTTTTTTAGCCTTGACAATCCTGTCAAGGGCGACTATATAGGCGCCCATCCTCATGGTTGTGTTTTTTTCCTTTTTCTGATCCCAGACTTCATTGAACGATCTGATCATTATTTTTTCCAGCGCACGGTTGACCTCTTCTTCATCCCACATCAGCGACTGAATATTCTGTACCCATTCAAAATAGGATACCACAACGCCGCCGGCATTGGCCAGAATGTCAGGTACGATAATTTTACCATTTCTTTCCAGAATTTTATCCGCTTCTACGGTTGTCGGACCATTGGCGCCTTCAACAATTACCGATGCTTTTATTTCAGGTGCAATCCGCTCTGTAATCTGGTTTTCCAGAGCGGCCGGTACCAGCACGTCGCATTCCACTGTCAAAAGCTCATCATTGGTAATATGCTTAACACCCGGTATATCATAATCCTTTAGAACTTTACCGTTATTCTGCCCAAGGAAACTCAAAATACTGTCAATATCCAATCCGGTTTTACAATAGACTCCGCCGGATACATCACTGACTGCAACAATCTTGCAGCCCTCATTGAATAAAAGCTTAGCCGCAGTGCCACCCACATTTCCCATTCCCTGAACAGCGACCCTGGTGCCTATCATCGGCATTCCCAGACGGTGCAGGATTTCTCTTGTAATGAACATGACGCCGCGCCCGGTTGCTTCCCTCCTGCCAAGGGATCCTCCAACTTCTATAGGTTTTCCGGTAACAACACCCGGAACGGTATATCCCTTGAATATGCTATAGGTATCCATGATCCATCCCATTATTTCCGCATTGGTCCCAACATCCGGAGCAGGAATGTCTCTTTCAGGTCCTATGAGCGGGAGGATCATTGCCGTATACCGTCTCGTAAGGTTTTTAAGTTCGTTTTTTGTCAATTCCTTCGGATTAACTTTAACGGCTCCCTTACCACCGCCGTAAGGTATGTTTACGACTGCGCATTTGAAAGACATCCATGCCGCAAGAGCTTTTACTTCATCGATATTTACATCCTGATGATATCTTATGCCGCCTTTGCACGGTCCTCTGGAGCTTGAATGCTGCACCCGGTAACCTTCAAAAACCCTGATGCCGCCGTCATCCATCTCTACCGGAATCGCAACCTTCAGCTCTCTTTCCGTATACTTGACAGCCGCATATTCCCTCTCTTCAAGGCCAAGCATCTTTGCCGCCTTCTCCAATACCTCCAGCATATTGTCGTACGGATTGTATACTTTACTCATTTTCCTTTCCTCCCTGTACTCTCGATCGTAGTAATAATTATAAATCTGATTTGCGATATTTACTTGCCCAATGTAATTGAAAACTTAGCATATTTTACAATTTAATAGGTTATTGCCTGTTAATGCCTGCCTTTTCATTCCTTATAAACAATTTTTCCCTGAATCATCGACATTTTGATCCCAATGTTTTCGTCAAATATAACTAAATCTGCATCCTTCCCGGGCGTCAGGCTTCCTTTTCTCCCACTCACCCCAATAATAGACGCGGGCGTCATGGTCATCATTTTTACTGCCAGAATCAAGGGCACATCCGCACACTTTGTCATAGTCCTTACAAGTCTGTCTGCCGTAGCCACGCTCCCGGCAAATGCCGATCTATCCGAAAGCTTTGCGACTCCATCCTCGACAATTACCTTCTGCCCATCCTTAAGACTTCCAATAATGCTTTCGCCTTCAGGCATCCCTGCAGCACGCATGGAGTCGGTTACAAGCGCTATCCGGTCGGCGCCCTTGACTTTATAGATCAGCTTTAGCAGTGTTGCAGGCAAATGGACGCCGTCTGCTATGATTTCAACTGTCATTTCATCCATCAGCAAGGCTGATTCAATTACTCCGGCGAACCTATAGGCGTTGATTCTTCTTACACCTGACATTCCCGAATACAAGTGTGTCACATGAGTGAACCCGCTCTCGAAGGCCTTAAACACCTCCTCATCGATTGCATCCGAATGTGCAATGGAAGGCAGGATCCCCCTGCCATTAAGAAACCGGCCGAATTCCAGCGCGCCTTCCAGTTCCGGTGCAGCGCTCCACCGGATGATGTCGTCAGACCACTGTAATATCTCCATATATTCCTGAGGCTTTGGATTTCTGATATATCGTGGATCCTGAGCGCCCTTCTGTGATAATGCGAAATATGGTCCTTCCAGATGAATACCCAGAAATTTCGCGCCCCTTCCATTCAGGGCTTTTGCTGTTTTGAAAACCTCAAAGGATTTTTTCAGCTCCTCGTTGGTACTGGTCAGAGTAGTAGGAACAAAAGATGTAGTACCATGCCTGGCATGGGCTTCTGCAGCTCCCAGAAAAGCTTCGGCGGTGCCGTCCATGAAATCGAAGCCGCCGCCGCCGTGAGTATGAATATCAATGAATCCGGGTGACACATAATTGCCGCAGGCGTCGATTTTCAGGTAATCCTCCGTGTTCAAGGCTTCAGGGGTCACACAAACAATTTTACCGTTATCAATGAGGACAGTACCGTTATGTATCGTCTCAAAAGGGGTAATAACCTCTGCGTTGAAAATTTTAAACTTATCCATGTTGTTCACCACATTTCACATTTATGCTTATTACTCAACTCTCCCACCCGATGAGATTCCCACGTCGCTACCGCTCCTCGGAATGACAAAGCTATATTTATGTCATTGCGAGCGGAGCGTGGCAATCTCGCTTTTGCCTCAATTACCAGGTTGGGAAAGTTGTGTTATTATATTTATGCTTATTATACCCCAACTGCTTCGGCAACCGCTTCGGCAAACACGTCCAGCCCTTCTCTAAGTGCCTCTTCGGTAATCATCAGCGGAGGAGTGACCTTTATTGTGGCGCCGGCTCCTACAGGTGCAAAGAAAAGCAGTCCTTTCTCAATGGAAAGTCTTACTATTTCATGTGCCAGATCCGGGTCTATATCTTTTGTTCCCTTCTTTACAAATATCAAACCCCAGGCAAGTCCCTTTCCCTGAAGGCTTGCTATAATGCCGGGATACTTCTTTTTCATCCCTCCCAGAAATTCTGCACATATTTCTCCCATTTTTGCCGAATGCTCTATAAGCTTATTCTCCATCATATAATTGATATTTGCAAGAGCCGCAGCGGCACAAACCGGATTTCCGGTGTGAGTGCTGGTCATTTCATTCGGCCCGTAAAGGTCCATGATATCCGGCCTGCCGATCAGGGCCGACAATGGCAGTGAACTGCTTATTCCCTTTCCGCAGCAAACCAGATCGGGAACGATACCGTAATGCTGGAAGGAGAAAAGCTTTCCGCTGCGGCCAAAGCCTGCCTGCACTTCGTCAAAGGTCAATATGATATTATATTTGTCGCAGAATTCACGGAGTTTTTTCGCAAATCCTGCCGGCATTAGCTGCACCCAGCCCCCCTGGAAGGTCTCGGGCATTATTCCGGCTATGTGACTTGGATTGACATTTTTCTGTTCCAGATAGGATAGCCAGGTATTGAAGCATTTATCATCCGAATAGCCGGCTTTGCTTTCGTCAGCCCATTCATATTTGAAAGCGTTGGGAAAAGGCACCTGAATGATATCGGGATCCAGATTTACAATCCAGGCTTTACCTCCCGGTGAACCGCCTGCCATCTGTGCTCCCATGGTTCTGCCGTGGAAGTCGTCCTCAAAGGTCACAATCTTGATTTTTTCGTTTCCCCCGTTTTTTCGTCCATAAGTCCTGCTGAGCTTGATAGCGCACTCTGTAGTCTCACCGCCGGTTGTAAGCAGAAATACCTTTTTCAGAGGCTCAGGGCAGATTTCCGAGAGCTTCGTCACCAATTTCGCCCTTGCTTCGCTGGGGAAGCAGTAATTATGCAAAAGCCCATGCTCCACCTGCTCAATTATAGCCTTTTTGATTGCTTCATTTCCATGACCCGAGTTGGTTACAAGCACACCGGAGCTGAAGTCGATCCATTTGTTGCCGTATTTGTCATACACATTGAAGCCCTCGCCCCTGTCCCAAACCACCAGCGGCTGTCCGCTCATGGAGCGGGGCTCGTACTTACGGAGCTGTTCTATAATCCCCATTGATTCCGGTACCGGTATTTCAGTCACTATTTTCCTATGCTTTGTATCCACTTTTTTTACTTTTCGCGGAACCATTTCAAAACTTTTTGCCATATCTATACCTCCCTATATTATTTTAGTAATTTCGAAAACTTAAATCCCCTGTCATTGCAAGGCCGTAGGCCGTGGCAATCTGGTTTTACCCCCGCTTTCCGGTATAAAGATTGCCGCGTCGTTATCACTCCTCGCAATGACAGCTATCTTTGTCATAAAATGGTTTTTGAATTCACTCTACTACCTTCCTGGCTATTTTTATTTTGGCCAGTTTGCAAAATACAGGTATTCCAACTTTTCATCAGAGATGCACTTCATGCAATGCTTGTGTTTTCTTGGAACATAAGCCACGCTTCCGGGCCCCACCTCCCGCTCTTCTTCGCCGATCATCAGTATCGCCCGCCCTTTGAGGATTACATAGATTTCTTCCTCATCCTCATGGAATCCCGTTTTTGTACTATTACCATGATCTACGGAAACATACCCAAGAGCTATGGTTTCTGCTTCCTCCCTGTTGATGAGCAGCTTTTCCGCTGGTCTTTCCTTTTCATTTTCTTCCCAGATTCTTCTTATTATCATTCACAACTCTCCATTCTAATACTACAGCGGCAATTTCATTATTATAGCGGCATAATGCGCCTTGCAGGATTAGTGCGACGCTTCAACGCACTAATCCTGCAAGGATATATTGGTAATTGCCGCTGTAGTACTAATAAAGTTTCTCAAATAAAATGCAGCTTCAGCAAATACTGTATCATAGATATCGTAACAACCGAAACCAATGTAGTAATACCTATTATTGCGGCGCTGAGCTCTTCATCCGCACCCATTTCAAACGCCATGACATAACTGGAAACAGAGCTTGGCATCGAAGTGAGGATGACGCTCATCCCAAGGTCAACCCCTCTGAAGTTGAAAACAAACCAGGCAAAAATAAATGCAATAGAAGGCATTGCCAGCAATTTAACAAATGTTGCCTGTAAAACCAGCTTTAAATTTTTTTTCAAATGGACTGCCTCAATGGAGCAGCCAATTGATATCAAAGCCAGCGGCAGAGCCATACCGCCGGCTACGGACAAAAATTCATCCAATATCTTTATTTGCAGTACCGGTACCTTGAAATAGGATAAGGCAAGCCCCAGCATTGAAGCAAGGATAAAAGGGTTGGTTATAAAGGCTTTCAGCTTTTCCCCGATATTGCCCGCAGGGCTTTTTGAGCTTGAAACCACCACATTTGCCTGTCCTTTTCCTCCGAATAATTCCAGAGCCAGTACGGATAAAATAATCACCAGGGGTGAATCAAAGCCATTAATCACCGCTGCTCTCGACATGGCTGCATCCCCGTAGAATCCATAAACTACAGGTAAGCCCATATATCCCTGGTTCGTGCGGAAGCAGCTCATATGAAAAGCGCCGCGCTTGCGGATATCCCTGATGAGAAACGCCGCTGCAAAGGTGATGATGAATACAATACAGGTTACAATTACATTGTGGGCTACCAGATTCAGTCTGAAAGTGCTGGCAAAGTCAAAGGACACAATAGACCTGAAGACAAGTAATGGAAATGCAAAATAGTAAACCAGCCTGCTAAGGAATATTCTGGTTTCTGCTCTGATTATTTTTTTTTGTTTTAACAAATAACCCATTGCCACAAACATGAATATGGGTATTGTTATCGCTAGTATATCCATATGCCCTCCGACACCGGCTTTCAGCAGGTTGTCTGTTAAGCTCCCGATCATTGCATGATACTATCTGAACATCTTGCCATCCATTATTGAATGAACTAATTTTCTTAACGAATGGCTTCGCAAGCGGCAACGCTTCTATGATGTTTGCGAAGAAAGGCGTTTAGAAAATTTCATTCAATTAGTCAATATTGCCGCCGATTATTAATTCACTCAAAAGAAATATTCATATCCCTGTCAAACACAACAAACCTACCACCGGCATCCGCACTCATCCTGACCGCATTGTTAATTGCCACGCCGATCAGCGCCTGTCTGGGCAAGCCTCTGGTATCTTCCATCTCCTGAATGATTTGCTTACGTACTTCAAGGGCATCCTGCGCATTTTTCCCGGAGGTTTCATTAAATATCCTGCGGATATCGTTGATACCCTGGACAATACTGTCGTAACCGTAGCCCACATTATCCACCTCTCCAGGAAAGTCCCAGCTGTCATATTGCTTAAAGAAATTGGGATTGTACTCCTCAAACCCTTTTTCATCACTTACGAAGTGGGTATTCCTGTTTTTATGGTCCGCCCAATATTCGCCCATGGTTCCCAGCAGCTGCATACCCTGATTGGTCATTGCGCTGTTCTTCTCGTTGTTTACCCACGAGGTCTGGATAAAGAATATCGAGCCGTCCTCCCACTCGATGGTAGCCTGGTTGGCGTCGTAAGCGTTCTTTCCCTGAGTCGGCAAATACTTCTTCTGACCGAAGGCTACAAGCCTCTTCGGTTTCAGGCCGGTAATAAAATAATACGCATCGGCATAGTGCACACCGATATATTCAAATGAAGAGCTCTTTTCGCACCAATCCTTGAATACTTTCAGCGCCATGTATTTCGGCTCCTCGATCCATGCGTGTCCATGCAGCATTTCTCCCAGGTGGCCTTTCCTGAATTTATACCTGGCAGCCCTGATTGATCTGTCGTGTCTCTTGTGATAATCCGTCAGGACATAGATTCCCTTTTCATCGGCTATTTTGATGATTTCATGAGCTTCACTGACTTTAAGGCACAGCGGTTTTTCCACTATGACATGTCTGCCGATTTCCAAAGCCGCCTTAATTACCGGGGTATGCAGATGATCCGGCGTCGCAACAATAACAACGCCATTTTCCGGCAAGTCCCTTATTGCATCCTTGAACATATCCGGATATTTCTCAATCACACCATGTTTTTCCGGGTCGGGATACCCCTTGAATTTCGGAAACATGCCCTGCAATTCCTTGATAATGTCCCCCGTCAGAGAACTGATGGAAATATTCCCAACCCTCCCGTACTTCTGTTCCTGGAATATCGTAGGCAGAATAACCTCACGGCTGATCATCCCTCCGCCCACCACCAGTACATCAATCTTACCATCAAAATTTCCCATATTACGCCTCCTGTATTTTATTAGTAATCGATTACTATCAAACTGATAGGAATACCCTTGTCTTAATTCCTAAAACGGACTTAAAATAGAATATATTTTTATAATATCATTGCCCGAGCCTGTTACAAAGCAACCCTCCAAACCCTACCGCAAAAGACTGCTGCACGCTTCCCGGCCGATGACTTTCCAAACAGGAATCGTTTCCTGTTACCCTTTCCTGCAAACCGATTTTCTTTCAACAAGCGTGGGCTCCAGGGTAATGGAAATATCTCCGGCTTCCCTGCCGTCCATGCTGTCCAGCAGCAGCTTACAGGCAAGCCTTCCGGTTTCAAAGGAAGGCTGGTTGACTGTTGTCAGGGGCGGGTTTATCATGGATGACACCTCTATATTGTCAAACCCGATTACAGAAACGTCTTCAGGAACTCTTACCCCATTATTCAACAGTTCATGGATTATTCCTAGAGCGGTCATATCATTCACCGCAAATATGGCAGTCGGCCTTTCCCGCAATTCCAGGAACTTTTTTGTCAGCCGCCGGCCATTCTCAAATTCATAGGTTCCGGTATACGACTCTTCTTCTGTCTGAGCAGCAAGTATATTTTCCTCTTTAATCGCCAGGTTTTTTTTCAGGAACGCCAGCTTATAGCCTTCCAATGTCTCTCTCCTGCTCCGCTTGGTAAGTGGAGAGGTTATAAAAGCAATATTCCTGTGTCCCATCCTGAACAGGTATTCTACAGCTATCAGCCCGCTTTGGATATAATTGAATCCGACCTTGCCGCATTTAAGCTCCTGTTCACCCTGATCAAGCACTACGATTCTGACTCCATTTTCCTGCATTTCCTTTAAGAAAAGGTGGTTTTCATCAATGGAGGAAATTATCAGTCCCCGGATCTGTTTCTGATACAACGATTCTATATATTTCTTCTCAGTGGATGCATCCCTGAAGGAATTGCACAATAGTATGTTAAAGCCCATGTGCCTCGCTTCCAGCTCAATACCCAGCACTACCTGCGGGTAAAAGGGATTTGAGATGGTAGGGATTATCACTCCGATATCCTTGCTCTCGCTTTTCTTCAGCATTCGGCCTACCATGTTGGTAGAATAATTCATCTTGCTGGCAGTCTCGAAAATCTTGCGGCTTAGTTCTTCCTTGACGGGATAGCCGCTTTTGCTCAGCACTCTGGATACCGTAGCGGCAGATGTCCCAACCTTTCTGGCTATATCATATATGGTAGCTTTTTTGACTGTAGCGAGCGGCTTTTCCATTCCGATCTCCCGATAGAAACAATATAGTAATCGGTTTCTATAAATATTATATTCTATTTGAATCAATTTTGCAAGCAAAATATGGATGAATCGTGTAAAACTTTATGCTGTGTAACAAGGAAAATAAATAAAATAACTTAGTTGAACTAAGTTATTTTATTTATTGCGTTGATTATAATCCCTATTATGAATTCCAAAGGATTATGAGGTATTATTCAATTTTAATATAACGCCTGCGCCGTAATGAATCCGGCTCCGGCTTACGCAAGCTACGCTTGCGCGCCCCGCTTTCGCGTGGCGTTTGAACAACGTCAGTGGGAGATTGTACTCACCACTGACAG
>VEPD01000407.1 GCA_012027035.1 Ruminiclostridium sp.
CGGTAATGGATCCGCCGCTTGCTGTTGTTCCTGCCTGATATATTTTTTTCCCCCAGATGTTCCCGGCATAATAATTAATTGCCGGTTTCGGATCCACAAGGCTGGACCGTGTGAAATCGCCGCTTTTCAAAATATAGCTTGTGCTGCCGAATTTAATAGTCTCTGACGGCGCCTTTGTATAAGAAGATTCCTCTATGATCTGTCCGTTGTCCTTTTTTGTGACGGCTGTTGTAAAAGATAGGACTCTTGTCAATGTTGCAGCTTTATCAATGTTTTTCAGATTGTAGGTATACGTAGAAGTTATTTTATCCTGCTTCATCTGCTTTTTGATGATCAGCGTCCCCTTCATCACAACAGGTTCCCCTGTGAGAAAGCATACCTCCTGATATTCGTAAGAGGTTTTGCCCGCTGCATCCCCGGAGGATATTCCGCCTTCATAACCGGCGTCTCCTTCTCTGGCAAATGCAAATTCCATTGGAAGCATACCCGTTAGCAGAATAAGGCATATTGCAAAAACTGTAAATTTCTTCATAACAAACCTCCATGACCCTGGATCAATTTTCAACAAGGATAATATATGCATCGCCGGTCAAACCCGTATCTTTCTTTATAATCCTAACGTCGTCTCCGTTTTCAATCTCTGAAGGCTTTATGATTTTGCCGTCTTTTATAATAATTGTGTTATCCGGAATATCAATTGACATTTCTTTTGCAGCATCCCACATAAAATCCTGTACATTGTAAATTCCGGTATCGCGCAGCCTTAAATAGTCCGGCTCTGCTAATATGGCGCCTTCCTCGCCTGTTTCGCCTCCCGATATTTCAAACACCGTCCCCTTAACATTGGCCGTGCCATAAGACGCCGTACTTACAAGGAGCGCATCCGTGCCATCCGACACAACGTAAACCGACCTGTTCAGGTAGCTGTCATCGCCATAGCCTTTAAAATCCCGCATGTTCAGAACGCCGTCATCGCCCAGCAATCTCGTATCGAAGGTGAGGCTGAAGGTTTTCGGCGTATTGCAGTATTCCCAATCGGTACCAATCAGCTGAGAGAAGGATTCTACAGTAAAGCTGTTGTTCTCATCTATTGCTTTTATCCTGGCTCTGAAAATCTGCGTAAGTCCATTATCAACAGCTGCTTCCACCAAAACTACTCCCGCATTGAAATAGCCAGTTCCATAGCTCCTGTTAGCCACGACATATGCCCTGTCGTTTTCAGAAAGGCTGCCGCCGGAGACCAATCTGCCGTTTTTGACTACTATGCTTCCGGCGTCATACCCGATGCTTCTGTCTTCATAGGAAAGCCCGAAGCTTGCAGATCCGGATATCGCAACGGTAATATTGTCGGTATATCTTACTTCAGTATCGTCGGCAAATCTATAGGACACCAGTACAGCCTTTTCTTCTCCGCCATAATCCTTTTCAACGGCTATATACGCTTCATTTCCCGCCAAAAGCCGGTTTACCTTTTCAATGTCATAAATACTATCGCCAAGATATATCCTGTATTCATCGGACAAAGGCATGCTTGTGAAACCTTTACGGCCGGTACGCTCCCACGCCCCGTCCCTGAAAACCTGCATATTCAGCAGTATCAGCTTATCTGACATTTCGTTCATGTATGAGACTTCGCCTTTATAAATGTTTGATATAAAATGCTCATCACCTTCTATTGTAACTTCTTTCAGGTCGGTAGCCTTATTGGTGATGTTGAGAAGAAGCTTTACCCTGTCCCCATCTCTAAGAGAATCGAAGGCAGTCAGCTTTTTATTCCGTATGAAAAGCACATCTCTGCCTACGGTCAGTATTTGCTGCATGCCGTCCTTATATTCTACGGCTATCTCTCCAGGCAGCTTCGAGATAATTCTCCCGTACTTTACCATATAATTGTCCACAGCGCTTATGGAAATTATATTTCCTACATCATCCAGCTTTAAGAAAGCCGTATCTCCAGTTTGAATATCATCGATGTCGGCTGTCGAATGATTTCGGAAAACCTCCAGATCATTCCTGTTGATATAGTTGTAAGTCCGCAGGGCCGCAAGCTGCATGACTGAATTCATTCCGGCGCCCGTTCCGTCTTCGTTATATAGAGTTATATAACCCAGTTCCGGATTGTTGTCTTCGACTATACCTTTTACTATCGTGCTTTCTTCGGAGTTTATGCCGAAATCCGCCGATTGAATGGCAGTGACTGTATTGCCTGCATCTATAGTGAGAATTACAGTTGCATCGGGCGACAGCGAATCGATATCGCCCCTGGAACCGTTAACTGTAACATATATGTTTGAACTGTATCTGTAAGTATATTTTTGACTTTCATTTCCCAAGTTGAAGGAAACATTCCGATTTAATAAAGCCGGGTCGAGAAAATCCATCCTGAAGAACTGCATCACTTTGATGAGCCTGTTGGCAGGATCAACAGAGCTGATTTGAGCGGCAACGTATCTTTCCTCGTTTATATTGGATAAAACGTTGATATATTTGACTGCTTTATCTGAAGTCCGGGTTATATACTCAATCCTGTCGCCATTTTCCAATAAACTGCTGTCGCCGATATTGCCGTTTTTATATACGACCAGTTCCCTTGTTTCCGAAACTGTATTTCCTTTTTGCTCATTCTTACCGGTCTCAAAGGATTGGGTGCTTATCCTGTGGATTGTTCCTGCACTGCTCCTTACATCAATATTTTTACCTGTAAGGCCGGTACCGGTGGAGTAATCCCCGGTTGAGGATATTTCTTCAACGACGCCTGTCATCTTGTCATATTTCAGGGCAGCCAAAACCTGCGCCTCGGCGTTTTTGACTATTTGCGCCGCCTGCTCCCTGGTCACCGGTTTTGCAGGATTAAACCTGCCGCTGCCGTCGCCGTTCATTATCCTGTTCTGCAGCACTGCCTCAATAAAGGGAACCTTCTCAGGGTCAGAGCTTCTCCAATCCAGATAGTTGTTCAATATATCCTGCTGTCCGCGGATAGCTTGAAGATTCAGTGCTTTTGCCATCCAATAAGCCATTTCCTGCCGCTGAACAGCTCCTTTTCTTTTAAAGGCTTCACCATCCAACGACGACTGGTCAGCATTCAGGGCATCAGCCAATTGCTGTTGGGTAATCAGCCCATCATTGGCGGCAAGCTGCAGAAAGCCGTCATACCATACCTGCAGCGCATCGGTTTTTTTATCTGTCCGGGCGTTATTCAATGCTTCTCCCGCAATCTGCGCTTCAGCTTCCCTTCCTGCAGCCCTGTACACTACGGAAAGAGCCTCTTCCCTGGCCAATGTATCGGTACGGCCGAACCTCCTGTTCATGTTTCCAAAGCCTTTTATTACTTCAAGGGCGCCTGCTTCATATATTGCCGGCTTTGACCAGACGTCCGTACCTTTGACATCACTATAGTCTATATTGTTAAGGATGGCGCCTGCTCCAATATCTCCGGAAAACACGGTTTCAGGGGCGTCAGCAGCATATGCTGAGAAAGGTAAGCTTACCGCCAGAAGCGTGATGACTGTTATCAGAGATGTTATCTTATTTGCTACGAGTAAGAAGGTTTTTCTGTCCACAAAAAGTTCCCTTTCCAGGTAAATTTATATCCCTATGGGCACTGGATCCCACTTGGTCTTTGAAGATTCCGTTTTGACAGAATGCCTCAAAATGGAAAAAGCCGGTATTTGTATATATGCCATTTCATATAGTTATATCGGCTGATTTGGGATTTAAGTTTACCCGGAATGGGTAAAATTTTGCTGAATTTTACTTAGGGTGTCTTTCGGAATAATTATAGAAACCAGATGATTATCTATTTTTGTCAAATACTGCATTTACCAAATTACATCCACGATAATCACTGCGTGAATTAAAACACATTTTACCAGTATCTCCTCCTGTAAAGGTTTTACATCCCCAACACTGTAATCCGGCTAGCGTATACCATTTTCCACTGTAATCCTTTCTAATTTTTTCACATATCTTCAATGCGTCTTCTTTAGAAATCGGTTGAATAAATATCTCCTTATCCATGTTTTAAACCTCACTTCCACGATCACTACAAAAAACTCAGAATAATTTACTAAATACCCTCCCATTAATGTATTTAAAAAACTTTATATGCACCCGGGCAAAATTACTCATAATTAAATACAATAATTCTGGGCAGTATGCCAAGGCTATCCGGCGTAACATCAATTTCCTGCCTGTTTGCATATGCCTCCTGTCCGGTTATACCGGCTGCGGAAAGAAACTTATCCACGCCGTTGAGAGGGAATAATAATCTAGGCGTCCTAAAATGCATGGGTATTGTCAATTTAGGCTTGAGTAATTCCATAACTTTCATTGCTTCATCAGTGTTAACTGTAAAAATGCCGCCTACCGGCAAAAGAAGAATATCAATCCGGCCTATTACAGCTGCCTGTTCTTTAGACGGGACATATCCCAGATCGCCGCAGTGGCATATGCGCAAACCATCTATGTCAAATATGTATATAATGTTTTTGCCTCTTTTGGCGCCCTGAACTTCATCATGAAAGGTTGATACTCCGGTTATCCTGATTCCATCCTGTTCAAACACGCCGGGCTTGTCCAAATGCTTGAATTTTCCGTTTACAACCTGAATGTAATTATGGTCATAGTGGCCGTGGCTTGTTGTGACAATATCAGCCTCAACAACCGGAAGCCTATAACCTACTTGATTGTTAAAAGGATCTGTCAGAACTTTTACGCCCGACTCCGAAGTAAGAAGAAAGCACGAATGCCCAAACCATTTGATTTTCATAACACAACCTCCAATATTACAAATGCGCCGTTTATCACGCTTTTCGAATTCACATTCTTTCAGGAGCACTTATACTAAGTATCCCCAGCACATTCCTTATAACCGTCCTTGTGCAGTCCACAAGAAGCAGTCTGGCTTTCATAAGCTCCTCACGCTCCCCCTTGACCCTGCATACCGTATAAAAGCTGTGGAACAGTGAAGCGACATCGGTGACATATCTGGTGAGCCTGCTTGGTTCCAGGGTTTGCGCCGCAATACTTATTTCATCCGGATATTCAGCCAGCTTCTTAATCAATTCAAGCTCTTCGTTGGCTGACAACAGTGTCAATTCTACCTCATCAACGCAGGGAACTATGATCCCTTCGCTTTCAAGCAGTCTCAGCATGCTGCATATCCTTGCATGAGCATATTGAACATAAAATACAGGATTGTCGTTGGATTGCTTTACTGCAAGATCCAGGTCGAAATCCAGATGGCTTCCTGAAGCCTTTGTATTAAATATGAACCTTGCCGCATCGCGGCCTACTTCTTCAAGAAGATCCGTCAAAGAAATGGACCTTCCGGTCCTTTTGGACATTTTCGCAATTTCGCCGTTCCTGTATAATCTCACCAGCTGGAATATAACAATATCTAGCTTGCCGGGATCCACACCCAGGGCTTGCACACCTGCTTTCATTCTGGCTGCATGGCCGTGATGATCCGCACCCAGAAGATTGATGACCCTGTCAAATTTGCGCTTCAGGAATTTGTTCCTGTGATATGCAATATCTGAAACAAAATAGGTGGGAAGGCCATTATTCCGCACCAGCACTTCATCCTTTTCTACGCCGAAGTCTGTGGCCTTGAACCATTCGGCGCCATCCTTTTCTACCGTATATCCATTATCCCTCAAGTATTTAAGAGTCTCGTCCAGTTCACCGCTATCGTAAAGCGACTGCTCCGAAAACCAGATATCATACTCTATTCCATAGCTTTTAAGACCATTTCTTATCCTCTCCAGATTCCGGGGCAGGGCAAAATCCACAAGCGCTCTGCGCCTCTCAGCCGCTTCGGTTTCCAGGAGCTTGTCCCCATTTTGGGCAATATAATCCTTCATATGGTCGATTATATCCTCACCCTGGTAACCGTCTTCAGGGAACGCTACCGCATTCTCGCCCTTTAGAAGCTGTATATACCTGGCTTCCAGGGAGAGTCCGAACTTCTCTATCTGGTTTCCGGCATCGTTTACATAAAATTCCCGTGTTACGTCATAGCCGGCAGCCTGAAGGACGCTGGCAATACAATCGCCAAGGGCGCCTCCTCTGGCATTGCCCATATGGAGCGGTCCGGTGGGGTTGGCGCTTACAAACTCCACCATCACCTTCTGTCCATTTCCGATATTGATCCTGCCAAAATCTGAATCTTCCCTGTTGATAAGCTTTATTGAATCATAAAGCCAGTCATTCCTGAGATAGAAATTAATGAAACCCGGACCGGCGCACTCCATCTTTTCGATATATGTGCCCTCTGTCTCAAGATTTCTGATAATAATTTCCGCTGTTTGTCCGGGTGATTTCCTTACTTGCCTGGTCACCTGCATGGCAATATTGGTGGAAAAATCCCCATGACCTTTTTCCCTGGGTGTTTCTACAGTTATACAAGGAATCTCTATTACAGGCAGTTCACCGCTATGTATGGATTTCACCAGTGACTTTTCAACTGTATCCCTGATTTGTTGCCTTAAGTTCTCTATAATGTTTGTCATTCAAATGTCCTGCCTCTCTTATAAACATGTGAAAATCATTATCTCCGGTTTTGCTGTTATCTATCTCCATCTGGTATCCCACCCGGATTTCACCGCCGTCATCGTCCACTTTGATATCCACCTCATTGGCAATTACACTGATGGTAAATGCGCCGTGCTCGGTATCATAATAAGATACATGCTTTTGCCCTCTCTGAAAAACAAAATGGGAATTTACCGAGCCCGATCTCATTAGCGTGACGATACCGTTTGCAACCTTCAAAGTGGTAATTGTCCCACTCATACCGGTCACTTCGCTCTCATTGTAAGTAACATAATAAGCTCCATCCTGACTGTAATACTTGCCTTCAGTAACCAATTCCATGATGTTCGGCTCTCTGTCTTCGGCTGCCTGCGTACCTTTTACAGAAATAATAACATTCTTGTCCACTTGGCACTCACCTTTCTTAGCCGGTGATTAGCCGGCAGTCGGCATTTTATTACCTTCCCTTACAGACTTCGCTATTAACCAATATATCATGCAGTAGTATCAATATATTATAACCATATATTCAGTATTTCTCAATATCCACTCTTTCGGCGGATGTGATCTCAGTGCCTAATATAGCGCTGCATAACGGTTCAAATTTTTCAACACTGTCGC
The DNA here is from genome assembly GCA_012027035.1 of Ruminiclostridium sp. GTDB lineage: Bacteria > Bacillota > Clostridia > Acetivibrionales > DTU013 > MnB-11. Next base: position 7,156 of record VEPD01000407.1, read on the forward strand.
TGGTATAATACCTGTAAACAGGCTTAAGCTGCACATTTCTTTGCATATTGTTATCAGTGACGGTATTCTTTACAACCTTTGCCGTCTCAAGAGCCGAGCTTACCAGCTTTACTCCCTTATCCATAACCCGGGATATGGTGTTTTGCAAAAGCGGATAATGGGTGCATCCCAAAACAAGGGTGTCCACTCCGCTTTGTTTCAGCGGAATAAGATATTCCTCTGCAATTCTCAAGGTAATATCATTTTCCCACCATTCCCGTCCTTCTTCAGCCAATGGTACAAAGAGCGGGCATGCCTTTGAAAATATCTCGATAGAACTGTCAATACCGTTGACAGCCATATCATAAGCGCCGCTGCTTATTGTTGCCGGAGTTCCTATTATCCCCAGTTTCTTGTTTTTTGTTTCACGTGCGCCTGTAACAGCTCCAGGCTGGATAACCTCAACAATAGGGATATCAAAGCTTTTCACTACCTGCCGAAAGCTATAAGCGCTCATTGTATTGCATGCAATGACAACCATTTTTATATCATGGTTCAAAAGAAAACGCATATTCTGAAAGGTATATTTCACTACCGTTTCCTTTGATTTAGTGCCGTAAGGCGCTCTCCCGCTATCCCCAAAATACACCGCGCTTTCGCCGGGCAGCAGGTTTATTATCTCCTTTAATACCGTAAGCCCTCCAAGTCCCGAATCAAAAACCCCTATAGGCCTGTTGTCCATAATCCCTATATCCCCCAATTAAAATTACCAATCAATTGCCAATATCTCTCTTGCTGTCTTCGAAACGTTCTATCGCCAGATCAATAAGCTTTTCTATCAGCTTCGGATAAGGAATCCCAGAAGCCTCCCAGAGCTTGGGATACATGCTGATGCTGGTAAAGCCCGGCAGCGTATTGACTTCATTTATAAAAACCTTTCCTGTATTTTTATTCACAAAAAAGTCTACTCTTGAAAGTCCTGACAAATCCAGTGCCTTAAATGCTCTGACAGCATAGTCCCTGATTTTTTTTATAATCTCATCCGGCAGCTGAGCCGGTATTATAACAGTAGAGTTACCTTCGCTGTTGTATTTGGCTTCATAGTCATAGAATTCATTACATGGAACTACTTCACCAACCGCCGAGGCAACAGGCTCATCATTTCCAAGAACAGCACATTCAACTTCACTGCCATCTATGAATTCTTCCACTAGCACCCTTCTGTCAAACCTGGCTGCAAAGTGAAGTGCTTCTATCAGTTCCCGCCTGTCATGCGCCTTGCTTACCCCCACTGACGACCCGGCATTGGAGGGCTTGACAAAACAGGGATAGGTCAATAAAGTTTCAACCTGTCCGGCGATACCGCCCTCGTCCCGGCTTATTTGCTTTCGGGTAAACACTATATATTTCCCCTGGGGTATGCCTTCCTTTTCGAATACTATTTTAGCGTATCCCTTATCCATCCCAAGTGCTGAACCCAACACGCCGCAACCGACATAAGGTATACCCGCCAGCTCAAACAAGCCCTGTATGGTGCCGTCTTCCCCATTGCAGCCATGAAGGACGGGAAATACCACATCAATCCTTTTATCTTCCCTTTCTGCCCCCGCTGCTTTCAAAATCCCTCTTGCCGAGGTGTCTGACAGACTCGGCAGGCAGTCGCAGTTTTCATTATATGTACTTGAAGAAATCTCACTTTGTCCGGGGATTGAGCGAAGGCTTCCCTGTTCCCCTGCCAGATATGCCGCTTGCCTATTTCCCTTTGCTATAGCTTTTGTTTCCGCAAGCAGCTGCCATTCACCGCTGCCGATGAGCCCGACCGGGCCGTCATAGGACAGCCATCTGCCGTCCTTTGTTATTCCCAGCATTTCTATCTCATATTTATCACTGTCTATGTTTTTTAAAACAGATTCGGCAGACGCCCTTGATACCTCATGCTCAGAGGACTGACCACCGAAAATCACCGCAATCCGCTTTTTATCACCCATTTTTAATGCCTCATTTCATTCCAAATATCACATCATAAATATATTTACTATTTTACTATTTAAGTACCATAACTTCAAGGCAAGATAAATTCACCAGGATAAATTCACCTGCATTAATTTTTCTATCCTCTTATTCCCACACTCTTTATGATTTATGATATAATTTCTGTAAATACTATTAAGTGAGAAGTTACCGGGAGGTTGCAAAATGCCGTTTTATGATTTGAAATGCAAGGAATGTAATGAAGAGTTCAATATAATGGCCAAAATGAGTGAAAGGGATCAAAAGCTTATAAAGTGCCCGAAATGCGGTTGCGCTGAACTTGAAACAGTTTTTAAAAACGTTAACATCGTTCAGTCAAGGAAATCCTCAGACGCGTCCGCATGTCCCAATGCTCATATATGCGGCAGCAACTGCCATCATTAAGGATAGATTAATTATGTGATAAACCATTTATGAGTTTTGATATAATAGATTTAATTAAGTTTGTATAAAACTTTCTGATAAGGAGCCACTATGGATAAATTAAATGATTCATATCTGAAAGAGTGTCTTCAAAACTCCGGTTGTAAAATAACCGGGCCCAGAAAAGCAGTATTGCAAATACTTGAAAAGTACCCGGATAACCATTTGAGTATTGACGAAATATATGAAGCTGTAAAAAAATCGTATCCTAAAATGGGTCTGGCCACTGTATATAGAACTCTTGCTCTGCTGGAAAATATCGGAATCGTGTGTAAACTTGATCTCGATGACGGATTCAGCAGATATGAACTCTATAATCCAAATGAGACCCACCGCCATCACCATCTTATTTGCAGCAGTTGCGGGAGTGTTTCCGAGGTAGAGGAGGATTTGCTTGACACTTTGGAAAAGCAAATCCTTCAAAAAAACAAGTTTCTTGTTAAAGACCACCGGGTAAAATTCTATGGGATATGTGAAAAATGCAGAGCATAGATTAAATTATTATTCGAGAAATTCGATATCATCCCCTGTTACATCCGAGGATCCGCCCTCTTCTTCACCGCCGGTGGTCTTGCTGTCTCCAGGTTTCGTTTTACTATCTGTAGGAATCGGAGTGGCTTTTTTAGCAGTATCATTTTGTTCCGCCCCGGAAGTTTCATTACTTCCCGGAACAATTGTTTCCTTACTTATAAGTCCCGCACTTCTTGAAAAAGGTACATCGAACTGGTAATTTCCCAAATATTCCTTAAGGATCTTTCCATCTATAGTGAACCTCACTTTTAGTATATCCTTCAGTTCTGTCAGTGAATTTACTACTGAAAATATGGTCATCTTTTCAGCATCTTTCCCACCCGGATGCATGCTTTTAAATTCCTTGGAAAAATCAACAGTAGCAACGCCACCCTTGATTGCCACAGGGGCGCGAAGTTTCGTACCAACAGGAATTGTCGCTTTAAAGCCTTTATCTTTTGAAGATCCGCTGATCAGTTCCTTGACTATCACCGAAGCAAGATGGCTTGTACTCTGCCTGGCATCCGACATTTGTATGTAGCGTATTTCCTTCATGAGCCTGGTATTATCGCCATTAGCAAAATACAAATGCACCGGCACCTTGTCTGTCAGCTTTTTGGCTTCATCCTCTCCCATGACTATACTGCTAACTGGATGAAGTTCATCATCGGTTTTTTGAAGTCCCAGCTTTTGTAAAATGCCACATCCTGAAAATGTTAACAATATAAACATACATAATGTGACGATTAAAACTACTTTTCGCATCACCCGGCCACCTCTCGCATCGCCCGGAGCAGTCGAGCCGTAAAGCAGGACATACTGCATCCGAGTATATTCTTCTACGATATTTTTATGCCGGGAGTGTCATGAGTATTCTATTTTGTTGATAATTTATCATGTAAACAGTATTTTAACTGCATTGATAAGTCTGCTTAGGCTGCAATAATAATTTTATACAGGTGATATATTAATTGAATGTATTTTTCTTAATAGTATATCAATTACATCGCTTTGGTGTATTTGTCCGCAAAAGTGCTGGCACAGTAACTGTCCGGCTTGATCCTGGGTATGAAATCCAGACCCTTGACCATTCCTACCATTTCATTTATAAGTGTTTTTGTCTGTCCTTTTCTTCCTACATCTATATGAAATTCAAACGCGATCTCCTTGGCCCTGCTGCCGGAACCGACAGCACGGCGTATCCTGTCCATTCTTTCGCCGTCAAACATATAAGCCAGCTGCAGGCTTGCACAGGTTTCAAGGTAAATCTTTTCCCTTAGATTGGTTACCGGTCTTTGTATCTCACATTTATGGAGAAAGCCGATAGCTCCCTTGCCTATCCTGTGAATATGGATACAGGAAACAAAAACTGTTTTTGAACCGACCTGGGAGTCGGATCCGACTGAAATCCGGTAGGAACTGTCATTATCAGCTTTAATAAATGTCTCGATTTCATAACAGACCTGATCAAAGTTAAGATTATCCTTCCTCAAACTTCTGAAAACAGTGTTCTCATCAAATTGAAGCGAATTACCAAGCAGCATGTTGCAACCTCCCGTTCCGGTTCATATATATTAATTGAATGAAATTTCCTAAACGCCCGGCTTCGCAAGCATCATAAATACATTGCTGTTTTCGAAGCCATCCGCTAAGAAAATTGGTTCATTCAATATAGCAAAGAAGCCCTGTGACAGAGGTACCAATCACAGAACTTCGCTTTATTCCAAAATTCAGGAGGATATGAGCGCTTAAATCAAAGTGCCGCTGCTGCCGTATCCGACTCATACAACCCCTGCCTTTCAACATAATCGCTTATTATATTATCACATTGATAATTCAAAATCAACAAAGCAAATCCTCCCAATATTTCAAAATTCTATTTCAAACAGTCAACCATGCTAAGCAACATATAACTTAATAGAGTATGCAAATACAGGAACAGAATATGCAAGCAATATGAGGAAAAGCTTCAAATCAAGGTAAAATAAGGTGCTCAGCGATACAAAAATAATTAATGAAGCCGTAAACATTGCCCCGGCAATATGAAGCCAACTGCCTCACCTTTCTTGTGCTTTTTTAAAAACCAACATGTTATTTGCATCAAACTTTACTTCACCATATTTTATTCCATTTGATGTTTCAAGAACTATAATTCCATTGTCAGTCTGTACTTTTTTCAATATATGCATATTTCTTTGTTCATC
>VEPD01000234.1 GCA_012027035.1 Ruminiclostridium sp.
GACCCAATATTATTATAAGTCTTTTTAATATATTTTATTGGCGTCATTCTGTCAGATCCGGGTTGTACTATCAGAACAGGAATTTTGAAGCTCTGGTGTGGTAAGTATGGTTTGCTTTGAAGAATTAAGCTGGCGGCTCCTCTCAAAGTAATATGCGTACCTGCCTGGGGGTCTGATTTTACTAAATCGTTTAATTCCTGAGAATCACTCAGTGTATCGTAAGATATTAGTGAATATGTTTTAATTCTTACATTACCAAATAATACACTTAATATTTTAAAAAGCGGAATCAATAAATAAGTAGCTTTCCCGGTATTTGTTTCTGCGGTCATGAATTCTCTGTCGCTAAAGTCCCATAGACACCAGCAAGTCAGTGCTGCGTATACCGGATTATCCGGACGGCTATTCCGAAGGCATCCGGACAGTAAACCGGAAACATCCGGACACCTTATCGATGATTTGATTCTACAATAAAGTCTTAATGAATTCAATGATTTTCATTAATCTCCAGAGAAGTTTTTTAAAAGATTTTATTTTTATCAGATAGTATAATAATGAGTCGTAATCGGGCCTGTGGAGCTTGTGGGTAACCCGTTGGTTTTAGGGGTGTGGGTAACCTGTGGGCAAAGTGTTGGCAACATGGTTTTGTCGTCAATGCTTTGTCCATAGGTTATCCATGCCCCGGGCGGGTTATCCATCAAATCCACAGGCCTTTCCCTGAGGATCAGTTTGGCAACTCCATTTTACATAATGTTGCAAGCTGGAATTTTCACAATATTGAAGATAAAACTAAAGCAATACAGGCAAGCAGTTAATCATATTTTAAAGGATTCTTATCTAACTTTTTCATCAACATTTAAAAGCTTTTTTATCCCCTCAATCTGCAGCCTGATTTTTTCCAAAGCCTTATGTCTCTCTTTTGTATGTCTTATGAAGCCATATTTCCAATAGAGCCGCTCTTCTTCCATTTCCAGTAGTTTGTCAAAATCAATGTCTTCGAGCTTTCCCAAATATTCACACCTGGTCTTTCCGTCTTCCTTAAAATATCTATACAAGTATCCAGGATGTGGACACTTTTGACATCCTTGTCTACCGCATTTGACAGACTTCACCTGATACATAAGACCTCACCTCTTGTTACACTATTTTTATCAGGGATCGAAAATCATAGCCTCTTACATTGGTCATCATGACAAATCCTCCGGTTTAATGTCCTTTACCATCCTTTCCGCCATTACTTCACGCATTGATTTTTTGGAATCGAGGGCAAGAATATATGCATTGTGTATGAACCTATCTAAAGCCCCATCTGCTACCGTAGGGTCGGGAAACAAGTCGTACCAATATGTATGGGCAAGCTGGCTGGAAAGTATTGTTGAAGCTTTGTTATATCTTCTTTCGGCTATCTCATATATATCCCTGCTTTCTTCCAGCGTATATGACTTGAGTCCTATGTCGTCCAATATCAACAGTTTTACATTTTGCAACTGGTCCATGAATTTAGCATATCTGTTGTTGGCTTTGGCGTCTTCAATCTCAAGCAAGAGCTCGGGTATTCTGTAATATTTTACTGTATAACCATGGCGGCAAGCATTATTACCGAAAGCACATGCAATAAATGTTTTGCCACACCCAGTCCGGCCGGAAACGATCAAATTCAGCTTCTGGACAATGAAGGAGCAGGTTGAAAGCATCTGTATGGTCTTTTTATCTATCTTCCGTTCTGCGGTATAGTCGATATCCTCAATACAGGCATTCATACCGAGAGAAGCGCCATACAGGAGTCTCTTTATCCTGGAGTTTTTCCTGGACATCCATTCTTTTTCAACCATGATGCCGAGCCTCTCTTCAAAGGACAGTTCTTTGAGTGAAGGGTCCGGGTCTTTCAGCATCTGTGCCATTGTCTTAAGCTTCATTTCTCTAAGCTTTTCTACAGTAGGGTTATCAAGCATTGATACCACCTCCTGCATATGCACTGCTCCCCCTGATATTTTCGTGCCGTATAATCTTAGAGTCTTGTCCCTTGGAGGAATTAGCCAGCACCTGTTTGAGGATTATGTTAAAGTATTTAAACGAGCAGGTATTCCTTTCGAGGGCTTCCCGGCTTGCCATCTCCATTATCTCTGCTGGATAGCTTTTACAAAGCCTCATGATGCCCATGCAAGCCCTATAACTTTGCACGGGATATTCTCTGCTTTCAAGTACCCTTTTAATGAATTTACAGGTTTCAGGACCGGTCTTTTCTGCCCATGACAAGAAGCGGTCAGAGTTCCACCCATAAACCGCCTTATGGTTCTCCGGCATATGTTCTTCCAGGGTTGTATATCGTTTGAAGGTGTTGTAATTTCTCGGATATGCGGCTATCCTTTCACTGCCGACATAGACTTCCACAGTTCTGGAAGTTGCGCGAACCCAACACATACTACCTGCATATGAATAATGCACGCTATAGAAAAAACCTTCATCATATTCAACATGATAATTAAAACCGACCCTTGTTTCTACCCAATCTGAATATTCATACTTCACAGAAGGCAATGGCAGCAGGCATGGTTTATCTATTTTTTCAAAGGCCGTTCGCCTGTTACCCTCCATCTTTTGAAAGGGCCTGTCGATGAGTTTTTCCAGGTATTCGGATATAGCCTGGTTGATTTCATAAAGACTGAAAAACTGTCTTTTTCTTAACGCTGCAATGATCTTTCTTGATACATTTTGCACCATGTTTTCCCCAGCCCCCTTATCCTTTGGCTTTTCCGCTCTTGCAGGGATTATTATTGTACCATAATACCTTGCCATCTCATAGAAATTGCGGTTCAATACCGGATCCACAAGGTCTGGCTTTATTACGCATGTTTTGGTATTGTCCGAGATGGTAATTCTAGGCACCCCATTAAAATATGTATAGGCGCGCACATGTGCATCTATCCAGTTTGGAGTTTTCATATTTTCATAGGCATATGCAAACGGGTATGAGCTTGCAGGCAGAACGGCGACAAATACATAGACTTTTATTATCTCTCCTGTTTCCGGTTCCACATAGGACATGGTGTCTCCTGCCCAATCGGTTTCCACTTCCTCGCCTGCCTTATGTTCCTTATGAATTGTTAATTGATTATCTTTTTTGAATTTCCTATACCGTTCACAGAACTGGGTATACATTATACCGTTTGGATGCTTTTCTTTATACTCCTCCCACAGGAGCATGAGAGTGACACTTTTCTTTTTCATTTCGTAGTATATTTCTTCAATGTCAGGTTCAGGGGGCGAATCCTGATTTTCTACCGGCGGGTAGAGCAGTGACATCAATTGCTTGTCACTCAATTCTACCGGCTTGGTTATTTGGGCCTTAGCAGCCCTTTCAAGTACTTCGGATACCGTTGATTTCCCACAGTTGCAGGCCTTCCCGATTTCCCTCAGGGACAGTCCCAACTCGTACTTCAACCTCAAAATCTCTCTTGCTTTTAGCATGTCCAGCCTCCTCATCGATTGGCCCCCTTTAATCAGTCTGATTAAAAGAGTACCAGTTTTTTATTATTTCGATAAGGTGTCCGGATGTGCCGTTATACTGTTCGGATAATTCCGAAACGCTGTCCGGATGTTGCCGGAATCAGTGTCCGGATGCGTCCGAAATATGCACTCCGCTATTACTGTATCAACTATTACGCATAAATTCAATATTTTTACATAAAACGTCATCTTTTTACGAAGCGAATCAGCTCTTGAAAAAGACA
>VEPD01000010.1 GCA_012027035.1 Ruminiclostridium sp.
TACTTTCCACTGAGGGAATCTGTTTCCATGCTGCTTAAGAATTCAGGCCTTGATTTTCCTCTGGACAATATTCAAATAATCTCCGGCGCCCAGCAAGGCTTGGATCTTATCTCCAAAGCACTTTTACGCCAGGGCGACCGCATAATAACCGAAAGCCCTACATATACCGGAGCTATTGCCCTTTTTAAATCAAGGGGGGCCCGTATAGCGGACATACAAATGGATACCGACGGACCGGATCTGGACATTCTTGAATTCAACCTTAAGCAATACAGACCGCGTATCATATATACCATACCAACCTTCCAGAATCCTACCGGCAGGTCATATTCAATGGAAAAAAGGCTGGCTGTGCTGGAGCTGGCTGAATTGTACAATTGTTACATCATAGAGGACGATTATGTCAGCGACCTGGATTTTGAAGGCAGAAGGTACCAGCCTTTGAAAGCCCTCGACAAATACAGCAGAGTCATTTTTATAAAAAGCTTTTCGAAAATATTCATGCCGGGGCTCAGGCTGGGCTTCATGATAGTCCCGTCAGCCCTTACAGAAAACCTGCTTACAGCCAAACATATCACCGATATATCCACCTCGGGGCTTATACAGCGCGCCTTTGACCTTTATATCCGCAGGGGTTACTGGGACAAACATTTTTATTTTATGTATGAAATCTATAAGGAAAGATATGAAAAAACAACTGAAGCATTAAGCAGGTACTTATCCGGCAATTTCAGCTTTACCGGGCCGGGCGGGGGTCTGAACCTCTGGTTGGGCCTACCGTACGGCTTCCCTGTAAATACTCTTATAAAACATGCCGCAGACCATAACATTGTTTTTGCGCCGGGAAGAATTTTTTACAGCGGAAATTCACCACAGACGGTGAATAATATCCGGCTTAGCTTTGCTGCTGTGTACACCGAGCAGATTGAAGCCGGCATCAAAGATTTGTGTACTCTGATGAATAAGCTGCAGAATCAGGATTTCATTCAGAGAAATGTGCGCATTCTGTGAAGGACGTATTGATTGATGGTTGATCAAGGAAGATTTCTTCTGCATTAATGATTGACTGTTGACAGCATTTGGAATATATTTTATTTATATATATGCTTCAAAAAATATTTTGTATAAGGATAATTTGTATATCGGGAGGTTTCCCTGAAGGTTTTACAGTGAAGAAAGAAGGATGAGAGTGATGGCCAATTCTTTTTTTGGCAAAACAGAGATTGAGGGACTGACAGACGATGACCTGCAAACCATTTTCGAGAAGAAAAGCTCAGACTATCCTGAGGAAGCCTTGGATATGGCATATGATGAAATATTAAAACGGGGGCTGGAAAAACCGTACTGGTACTACAGGAAAGACAATAAAACCCTTGGCCCCGTGAAAGAAGAAGATATTTCCAGGTTGCTCCAGTCCTCCTGTATAGATGCAAACAGCTATGTATGGCGTGTTGGTTTTAAGGAATGGCGGAGGATTTCCGATGTGAAAGCAAAAGATATAGTTATAGGGATTGTTCCTCCTCCGTTTGATGAGAGTACAAATAAAAGTATGGACCCAATACAAGCTATGGATACCTCTATTTCTGCAGATAATATAAAGGCCATAGACAAACCGACGGCTAAAAGGAGAATAACAGAACTTTTTGGGAAAAGCAGATGGATACCTGTAACAGGTATAATTCTGATTTCCATAGTATTTTTGTTTGCGATTGCCGTGCTGGCCGTCAAGATTAATCCGGAGTTAATGGCAATATTAGATAAAAATGTGTTTTCCGGCACAAATACTTCTACAACTACAGCTTCAGATAATCCAAGTGAGATTTCAGGTGCGTTTGGTTCAGGTGACACTGCTTCCGCAAGTACATCCGGTTCGGTTGAAACATCGGATACTACCTCTGCAGGTACGTCAGTTTCAAGTGAAACATGGGATCCTGATTTAAAATATAAGATTTATTATAACGAATTGAATAAAATATCTATGAAGTACCCGGAGGATTGGGAAATAAAAGAAATAAACCAATTAGTTGTCGTTGCGTTTTTATCACCTATGGAAAATAATTCGGATACCTTCCGGGAGAATGTTAACATAATCATAGAGGGCTTGCCTGATAGTGGGACCGATCTGCAAACATATGTTGAGATAGGATTAACCCAATTACAAAACGGGATAACTGATTTCAAGCTAAATGCTAGCAGAGATACGACAATCGGCAATATACCCGCAAAAATTCTGGAATATACCGGAAAACAAGGGCAATATGATCTTTCATGCCTGCAAGCCTTTTTGGTTACGGATAATACCGCTATTGTGGCTACATATACTGCGGCTGGGAATAAAACCGACAAATATCTATCTACGGCAGTGAATATGATTAATTCCCTGAAAATCGGAGTATCAGGGGAAGAAGAACAAGATACAACACAAGCGGCAGCACAAAATACAGCGCAAACCACAAAACGAAATACAGCACAAACAGCCACAACACAAGCCGCAACAAGTAATAGCGGTCAGGGGGATACTATTTCAAATATTAAAAAGGAAGTAAATGAAAGCGGCATAGAATATACTTTGACAAATACTCTTGATACCTTTGAACAAGCAGTTTTTGACATGAATTTTAGACTTGCGAATTTGGAAGCCGATGAAAAACTGACTGAAAAAGACCAATCAATAATTGATGACATCAAGGTTTCCAGTGATTTACTGTATATTATTCTAAATACTAAGGAAATTGAATCAGTTGCGGATGATATTGAAATGTACAATTTTGTTAAAGGCGAATATATAAAAATCCAGCCTTGGGTTGAGAGCCTGTTGAAGGCGAATCAATCCGATGACTATCAACAAATGCAGGATTCATCTGCCAACATATTGAATCTTTTGGATGTGATGTTTGAGTCAATTTATACATAACGAAAAGATTAAAAATATCCTGAATTTCAATTATCCACCCAACTATGGCAGATTCGTAATATTGCCAATACAGGCGTTACATGAAATATGCGGCGCTTTGGTAGCGCCGTTAAACTATATGGCATTTTGGAGGCTGTAGTTTTTCTAAGTGCTTGTTTTGAAAATATTCAACAGGTGCAGGTAATGATTAGCTTCACGCAGGGTATGATCCGCAAGCAACGGCAGTATGATGGACTTGACCTTGCATTCAAGTATTCCCTGTGTGCCCTGCCTTTTGAAGTTGCGGATTTCAGTGGTGGCTTTGAGACTGTTTTCTGTTATTTTTGCAATAGGCAGTGTCTTATCCATTGCTTCCACGGATTCCTTTGTCAGCTTATCAAAGTCTTTGCCGAATTTGTCGGCAATATCTATAAGGTCATTTTCGGTCGGATCCAGCAAGCCTCTGATAAATTTGGCATGCTCCGCCATTATCCTGTTCCAGAAAGCCTCCTGTTCGTATGCGAATTTCTCAAGGTCCGTCTCCTCTTTGTTTTGAAGCCTTTGCAGAAGTATTAAAAATAATTTTGCCTCTCTCATGATATGGTCGATAAGCAGCGGATAATTGTTAGTAAAAAGCTTGCATGACAATACCATTGAAAGTATGGTTGCTTTGAACTGTATCAGCGATGAAACCAGATTGATATATTTCTGGTTAAGTATGGAAACTCTCTGCTCAAGCATGGGATTTGCAACTGGTGAGGAATTACCTGCAAGTCCCGCTTCCGCTTGGGTGATAGCTGTTGGAATATTTACTCCGGTAAAATAGGATGTTACCATCTCCGCATTCAAAGTATAGGGCGTAATAACTTCACCTGATTGTATTATTCCAGGGTTTACAATGCCATTCGAAAGTGACACCGCTACACAAA
>VEPD01000167.1 GCA_012027035.1 Ruminiclostridium sp.
CTTTTGATTACAGGAACAGGTATATCCGGATTGTTTGATACTTCAATGCATAAAAATCTGTAATATTAATTCCCTTTTTCATTATATATACATAAAATATAAATTTTTTGCAGGAATCTACAAAAAGAAATAGAATAACTGTTGTAGTAATAATTTGTTATTTGAAATTTGTTGCAGGAGATGGGAAAAATAAACGGCGAAATAATCAAATGCCCGGAAAAAAATCCTCATGATGGCAGAAAGAAAACCAATATCGCGGTCTTGTTCTATCGATGGGTTTTTCTTATATGCGTCGGGATTCTTACGCTTCCCGGTTCAGATATGAAGGCAAACGGCTATGCTCTTTTGGAATCTCTGGCAGTTGTGGCCGTTTATAATACTGCTGTGACTATTTATACATTGAAAAACAAGGAAAAGATCAACAAGGCTTCTTCATTTTTTATATATTTTGATATAATTCTTCTAACTGTTATTTCTTATTTCTCAAATGGCCTGGAAAGTGATATATATTTATTCATCTTTTTTTTGCTGGGGTATTGCGGCATATTCAACGATGCATCCTTTACCTTGAAAATCGGAATTTTCAGCGCGGTTTTCTATACGGCCTCCTGTATTTTTTCATCTGAAATAAACAATCAGGAGCTGGAAATCACAAGACTTGCAATACGGGATTTCTTACTAATTCTTGGAGCCTACGGGATTTCCAGGATAAATTACGAGGTCAAAAAATATGATGACCTGAGGAAAAAAGAGTTCAGGCTTGCCCGCACCGACAAGCTGACAGGTCTGGCAAACAGGCACTATTTCGATCAAAAGCTTCATGAAGAGGTGGAATATGCCGATGAGGCCAATGCTGTTCTGAATGTACTCATGTTTGATCTTGATAATTTCAAGAGCTTTAACGATACATATGGACACATAGCCGGTGATAAGCTGCTGTCGCTTTTTGCCGACATAATAAAGCAATGCATAAGAAAGTCGGATATACCTGTAAGATACGGAGGAGAAGAGTTCATGATACTTATAAGGGATATGGATATTTTCATAGCCCGGAATGTAGGCGAAAGGATTAGGCGGCAGCTGGAAAAGCAACGAATATATGTAGGCAGCGGAGACAATAAAAAAAAGGTATCGGTAAGCTGCGGGATTGCCCAATACCCATATCACTCCAAAAACATAAAGCAGGTTATAGAGTATGCCGATCAGGCATTATATCATGCCAAGGAAACGGGAAAGAACGCCGTAGTGGTTTTTGATGAAATCTGACAGGACAGAAGAGCAGGAAGAATGAAAACCTTACAGTAAACATCTTCCCACAGCTTTAGCCACCGGATCGAATTCTTTCATCAATTGGGCGAATTTAGCCGGCCGTAATGATTGTGGGCCATCGCTCATTGCAGAAGGAGGGTCAAGATGCACTTCTATTATAAGACCGTCTGCGCCGGTAGCGATTGCACCCTTTGAAAGGGCGCCTACATATTTCCAAGTCCCCGCCGCATGGCTGGGATCAACAATTATCGGCAAATGAGATAGTTCCTTGACAACAGGAATGGAGCTTAAATCTATTGTGTTGCGAGTGGCTGTTTCAAAGGTGCGAATGCCTCTTTCACATAGAATAATGTTTTTGTTGCCTTCTGCCATGATGTATTCTGCAGCCATCAACCATTCCTCAATAGTGGCTGATAGTCCCCGTTTCAGCAGGACAGGCTTGCTTGTGAGTCCTACTTCTTTAAGCAGTCTGAAGTTCTGCATATTTCTGGCGCCTATCTGGATAATGTCCACATAAGATGCAACCAGTTCCACATCACGGGTATCAACGACTTCAGTAACCAGCTTCAAACCGGTAGCTTCACGAGCCAGCGCCATTATTTTAAGACCGGCTTCTTCAAGTCCCTGGAAGGAGTATGGGGAGGAACGGGGTTTGTAAGCGCCGCCCCGGATTATTTTTGCGCCCGCATCTTTTACTTTTAGAGCTGTCTCAAAAAAAGTTTCTTCAC
>VEPD01000319.1 GCA_012027035.1 Ruminiclostridium sp.
AATATATATCATTCCGGAAGAATCCATACCCATTGAGCTCAGTCCGTTCAAAAGATAGCTGACGCCTTTGAACTTCATCGCCGATGCGGCAAAATCCTTCCCTGAAGTAATGGGTACTTCGGCGCCAAGACCCACATGTATAATGCCGCTGCCTCTCAGCCATCCTGTTATATTGCCCGGCAGATACACCTCATAAGCACTATCGGAATTGTTGAAGGCATAAAAAACCGATCCCGTTACTACCTCTTTAACGGTTATACCTCCCGTAGGATCGGAGAAAATGCTTTTCTCTTTTCCGGTCACAATTATCCTATGGGTATATAATCTTCCGTTAACGCTTGATATATCCATGTCAATAAACTTCGACCTGACCCATCCGATGCTGCCGTCTTCAGCTTTTATCCTAGTCCAGCCGCCGTCTTCCTCCAATACGGTTACAGCCTGGTTGTATATAACCTGCGTAATCCTCCGGGATCTGACATCCGGTTCTGTAAAAACATCTGCAACAATATCTGTTACAACCGCTGTAGATTCATTTACAGGAATGCCGTTCACCTTGCCCGACGCAGACATGTTAACAGCAAACTGATACTCCGGTGAAGTATTGTTTACCGCCGCTTCGAGTGAAGCCGCCTTACAGCCGGCAAGGGCAATCACTGATATTATGCATAGAACAGCAATCTTTACGGACATATAGTTACCATCTCCCGTTCTCATCCAGCCTGACGACATTAAGTCTGCCGCCGGTCACACTCACGGCTGTTTCAACTTCTCTCTCCTTGCAGGTGAAAAGTATAACCTGCCTCCCCATATGTTCATTAAACAAATACTCCAGTGTTTTATGGATCCTCTTGTCATCATATTGTGAAAAAACCTCATCCAGCAGCAAAGGCAGGCTTTCTTTATCTTTTGACAGCAGATCCGACAGGGCAAGTCTCAGTGCAAGGTACATCTGGTCGGCAGTCCCCCCGCTTAAGGCCATGGCGCCTCTTACATGACCGGATTCAGGCGATACTGCATTCAGTGAAAGGGAATCATCGGCCTTTAGTTCTATATATCTTCCACCGGTAATACCGGCTATTATACGGCTCATTTCCGAATTCAACAGCGGCGCGAAGCTGCACCGTATCTCCCGGCTGGCCTCAGTCAACACGTCCAGAGCCATCCTCAGTGAAGCTCCGGTTTTCTCAAGCTCTAGCTTTCTTTGCTCCAAATCCGCAATTTCTTCATCAATGCTTTGAAGCTCTTCACCTTCTTCCTGGAACCCTCTTAGCATCGTTTCACATTCCTTTATTTTCAGTGCTGTTTGCACCAGACCGTCATTAACCCTCTCCACTTCATAATCCCAAGAATCCTTCAGCCAGTTCGGACTTGAACGGTAAATAACATCCTTCAACGTAGAAGCTGCAAAGAATCCCGATTCACAATCAGCGCCCGAGGAACAGGCAGCATTTAATCCATTGCGCAGCTTTTGCTCCAATAAGACAAGCACTGCCGATTTTTCCGAAATGGCAGCCGTTAATCCTTCCATTCCTTCCATTTGCTTTCCTAACGCCATTGAAGCTTCACTGCAAATATCCTTGATTCTTCCGTTCAAAGCAATTACCTTCTGCATCCTTTGTTCATAAAGCTGCAAATTGCTATGGGCGTCAGTTTTCTGAAGCTGAAGCAAAGCTTTCTTGTTATTATCTTGGTTTTTTATGAACAGTACTGCTGCACATATCAATATTGCTGACGCTACGAGCCACGCAGGATGAAAAAGCAACCCCAGTATGGCGGCAGCCCCGGCCGCTCCAAAAAGCAGCAATGCAACAGGTGGGATTTTTCCGTCTGCTCCCTGCTTCGGGGAAGCTCCGGATTTTTCTCCGGCATCTGGGGAATTGTTTATTTTCTGAAATTTTTTAAGCTCTTCATTTGCGGTAAAAAGCTCCCTGTCCGTTTCCTCCAGTTTCCCGGCTGCTTCACAAAGCTTTGAATGTCTGACGCTTTCTTCTTCCAGCTGCTTTTTTGCATCAATGGACTCTTTTACTGTCTCCAGGTATACTTTCCTTTTCTTTAGCCTGCTTTCAGAAATCACCAGTTCCTGTAGTTCACTGCCGGCAGATATCATGCAGCTCCGCTTTTCCGCCGGTTTCTTTCTTGCTGCCTTTAGTTCAGCCAGCCTTGCAGCGATCCTGTCCACCGGCTGCGTGGTAGTCCTGTCGGTGCCTATATGCTTCTTCAATGCCTCTTTTAAAGCTTCAGAAGCCTTTTTGAACGACAGATCCTCCTGTCCGGTCTGGTTAATATTCACCAATCTGCTTATCAGCTCTCCGCTTCCGTCATCATCCAGCCTTGTCTCCATTTGCCTTATCAAAACAGTTTTTTCAAAGCATATATCGTTCAGCCCCAGATGCCGGTCGGCAAACATCAATCCCCTGTCCCTGCCGGAATCAAAGTTGGCTGTAATATTGTTATATGTGGCGTCGTAAACTGCAGCCGAATTACGCAGGAAATCTCTGTCGACCCTGAAGGAGCTGCCGTTGTCAAGCGTGTATTGCATACTTCCGCCATAATCATTTCCGGACCAGGGCAAATATCTTTTCAAAGGAGCTGGCAAGCCGTCCCTGGACGCTCTTCCGCCTTTGAGACCAAAAAGCATTCCCCTGATAAACCACTGTAGGGTTGTCTTTCCCGATTCATTACCGCCGAAAATTATATTCAAGCCTTTTTCAAGCTTGATTGACAGTCCTGTTATCTTCCCGAAACCATTTATTTTCAGAAGCTCTATAAACATATTTCGCCCTGCTCCATTGCCTCCATGCCGTAATAAAGAGAATCCAATGCCATGAGCCTGCCTTCCTCGTCCCCCGCCATTTCCGCCTGCTTTATTCTTTCAAACATCTTTTTAATAAACAAGCCCTTGAGTCCGGGCTCTTTTAGAATTTCCCCAAAATCATAACCGGGTGTGGTATCGTCCTTTAATCTAATAAAAAAACACTGATCCGTAAGATTGGCTTTCAGCCAGCTTGTATTTGCTTTATAACCTTTTTCTACCGTTCCTTTGAGGGTAACGCTGTACAAATCATCGCCGCTGCCGGATTCTTTCATAACGGCTCCGGCAACCGCGGCAACCTTTTCATCATTGCCGGAATCTTCACAATTGACAACAATGTTCCTGTAGCTTCTCCTGTTTATGGAAGCAAATCTTGTTTCAGAATGCTTTCTGCCATCTTCCTCCACAAACACCTCCGTTATATAGACGCCATGACTTCCTTCTTCATCAAAACCCAGAGGCTCCGGACTTCCGGGATTGAAGGCAGTCCGTACTTTTCCTTTCGCTTCGAACCTGTTGTGAAAATGGCCCAGGGCAATATAATCCATTCCTGACTGATCAAGCTGTTCACTGGTCAATGGATTGAATGGATTTTTTTCCACCTTCATGTTAAGTGTCCCGTGAAGCATCAGAATATCTATGCAGGAAGGCTTTATCGGAATAGAAGGGCTCAGACTGCTGAATATCCGTGTATGTGGCTCTTCAAACTCCAGAAAATCATTATCGGCTGCAAGAATGTGGACATTATTCGGCCAGCTGAAGGACCTGTAGAAGGACCCAGGTAGATATGGGTCGTGATTGCCTGGTATGATCATCACTCTGATATTTGAAATCCTGCTGAACTCTTCACTGATAAAATTTACAGTGGATTTTCTTACATACTCATGTTCATACAGATCGCCGCATATCAGCAGGAAATCAACTTTTTCCCTTATTGAAAGCTCAATTATGCTGTGAAACGTTTCTTTAATCTCATTTCTTCTCTGCGCGGATTTTCCTTCAGTACTCCCAAGTGATGTAAAGGGCGTGTCAAGATGAATATCCGCACAATGAAGCAATTTAACGCTTTTTATGTCAAATACCCCCTTATGCTACACCTCAATAACAGCATATGCAACAGCATAGTTACTGCAATGCGACAGACTTAGTGAAATACCCTTTGCCTTCATTTCCTCATATATTTCTCCGGCCTTTTCAGTCAGAATTACATAAGGCTTGCCGTGAGGGTCGTTAAGTATTTCCATGTCCTTCCAATTAACGCCTTTGCTTATTCCTGTCCCTAATGCTTTGGAAACCGCCTCTTTTGCAGCAAACCTGGCGGCATAGCTCTCAAACCTGACTCTTTTTTTGCTTTCACAATATTTTATTTCATTCCCGGTAAAAACCCTGTCTCTGAAGCTATCACCACAGGAATCGAAAGACTTTTTTATTCTGTCGATTTCCACTATATCCACTCCGCAAAGCACCGCCATCGCTTTTATCCTTCCGGTTACACCGCCGTTATAGTTACAATATCTAATACAAAAAAAATTAATTAAATTTCCTTTATCTCGCCGTCTTGCGCAAAAAATCTGGATCCTAAAAGCGGTTTGTTTATCTCTTTCGTTATTCCCTTGATTTCAAATACCGTATTGGGGTAGACTTTTTTCATTACCGCAATCTCACCCTCTCCTGCAGTTTTCAGGTAGCTGATGAGAATTTTCCGCTCTTCTTCCAGCCGCTTCAAATTATCCCTGATTTCAAAGTAGTTTCCCCTAATTCTCTCAAGCATTGCAGCATGATCCTTTGAACGGTTTGAAGTGTTTGTACAGACTGCCATTTCCTGTTTTGCCTTGTAGAGATCATCCTTTACAGACTCGATTATTTCTGCAAGTTTATCTGCATTACTTTTTAATATTTTTCTGTCAAAGCCTTTTACAATGATATTCGTCCTTTTTTCGCTGGAAGATCCGATGATAGAAGCTGCTACCTTTATTTCCGCCTCAGTGTTCCCACCTATTATCTGACCCCCGGGCGAGTACAGAATGATTTCTTTAGCTTATATAGTGCTGTTCAGACAATAAAAACCTATATGTACGCTGCCTTCACATATAATAGTGGTGTCTGAAACGAATTTAGTATATATGTTTTTCCTGCCGCGGATAACAGCTTTGTTCTTACCTGCTATACCGCCCTTTATCAATATACTGCCTTCCCTGCTGACAATTTCTTTAACACTGCCAAGTCCGAGATCACTTAGTATCTCTATATCCTTACTGGCTTCCACAGAAAAGCTGTCCTCTATCGAGCCCTTTACGGTAAGGAAGCCGTCAAATTCAATATTACCGGTTTTGAAACCTACATTGCCTATTATCTCCAGATGGTTCGAAACTCCTATCCCTTTTTCATCATAATGGACTGCTCCGTTAATCCGGGCATAAAGTGTGGTTTTGCCGTCGGCATTAACTTCCTTTACAGTGTTTTTGTCATAGAGCAAAGGCAGTAAATTCCCTTTGGCCGGCAATATGATACCGTCAGTGACTGTCCTTCCCGCGCTGCCTTCTCCAGGATCCGTCCTTTCGCCAAGCCAGTCTCCCATATTTACTCTGTTAATAAGGTTCAACTCCCGATGATCTACATTGCCGTTCTCTTTAACCTCGGGCCTTACTTCGCTCAACTCATACATTTTAATCCAGGAATCAACGCCGTCTACTGCCGCAATGCCTTCTGCAGCAAGTATTTGCCTATCGTTTTCCAGATTCCCCAGAAGTACGTCGTTCTTTATCCCGAAGGTGATACCTTTTTCGTGAAGCTTTCCCAAGATCTCCTTGAATAGATTGGCTTTGCCGGACTCCGACAGATCTTCCTCCCCCACGCAGAGCGTCATAAATGCTCTTAATCCGTCTTCGGAAACATCGATAATAATGCGTTCCTTTGTCTTTCCGAATTTTTCAGGCGCCCTTGGCGCGTTAACAAGCGCGTTTTTAACAGCCATAATGCCGGTTATCTTAATTTCAGGATGGTCGGACATCAACATGTTGAATTGTTCCTGCGTCATGCCCTTCCTGAAGGATTCTATGTAAAATCCGTCCTGCCTTATGGTTATTGAAATGAACTCGGATTTGAAAACAATGTCTGGCTGCATTTTTTTCTCCCGAATCATAAAAAAGATAATCTTTATAAGGTATTATTCGACAGAGGTTTCATTTAACCCTTTTTTCCAATAAAAAACCGCCCCCATGGAAGCCAGGGATACGGTTTCGCGCCGGACAGGGGACTGCCCCCCCTTTTTTACATCTTTAGCGTATACAGTTAAAGCTTGAGCTTGTTTTTGCGCCTGTCTTCCAGAACATTATCCAGCGCTTCTGCTTCATTTACCGCTGTCTCCAGCTTTTCAAGCATCTCTTCCGATTCCTCGCTGGACAGAGCCTGATGCTTGAACATATTTACTGTACTTTCCATATAGTCAAGCTTGGCGCTGATACGTTCGAGGTCCTTCTTTTCATCTTTAAGCCTGTTTATCAGTTTCTCATCCATTTCAATGATTTTTATAATATCATCCACCATATTGATGTCTTTGGTAAAGCCAAGCTTCCTGGTATTTGCATTTATCCTGCCGGCAACAACGCTAACATCAACTTCGCTCAATTCACGGCTGCGGATACAGAAATTGTTCAGCAGCTTAAGGTAAGAAACCACCAGGTTCAGCGTTTGTTCTGTGATTCTCTCTTTAATGTATCCATGCTCACCTCTGAAAAAGGAATCAATGATATCATTCTTATCTTCCATGACTTTTTTCATCTTCTGCAGGTATGCGGAATTCGTATTGCGTTTCGCTTCGTTGGAAAGCTTTAAGCAGGCATAATTCAAATCCTGTATATGCCTTACCTTTTCCCTCTTGTTGAAGTCATCATGAAAATCTTTACTGTTAAGTGTCTGAATAACGAGGGCGGCATAAGCTGCTAAAGCTGCCGGAAAAGCAATAATATCCGGTACGGCGAAAACCCCATTGCCTCCGAATAACGTCAAAGCGCTGGAATCGGTAATCAATACCGCCGCTCCAAAAAGCAGAATCAAAATCCCAATATTTCTCAGCTTGAATAGCGCTCTTAAAATCAGTCTCGCCTTCATCCCATCATTCCACCTATCTGTTGCTTGCAAACTAATACGCTGCACACGCTATAATATTAGTTCGACGCTTTGTTTTCTATCTTTTCCTTAACCTCGAAACCCTGCTCGCCGCCCAACATAGCTTCGGCCCTTGCGCGCGCCCTATCTCTTGCAGAGCTCATGTCAAGCCTCTTCAGTTTCAGTTCCATATTGGTATCGCCAAGAGATTCCACTGCATTTGCCCTGGCTGTTTTTTTGTTTACCAATTCTCTTGCCCTGTCCATGCTTTCATTTACGCTTCCTACCGTATTGTTTTTAGAGGTATACCTGGCATTGACAGAATTTATATTCTCGCGGAGCTGGGCCATTTTAGCCTGAGACTTCAGTGTCTTCAGCTCATTAAGCTTGGCGCTCATCTCGGACTCGAAGATTTTGTAGTCTTCCCGGATCCGGGCTACTTCAGACATTGCTGTTTCATATGTCGCCTTATGGGTTTCATAAGTTGCCTGGTATTCCTCCTCCTGCATCAGAAGCTCAATAAGAACATCCTTGTCCCCTTGTTTCTGGGCAGCTTCCGTTCTTGTCTTCACAGCATTGAGGTTCTTTTCCGCATTTTTCATTTCAATTTTTATCATTTCGGCATTGGTTTGTATCTCCAGTATCTGCTGCTCTGCTTCTTTCCTGGCTTTATCAATTTGAAGCTTTATGTCTTCAAAAAGCAGCTCCGGATTTCTTTCCTCCATATCGCCGACGAAAAGTCCGAAAAACCCTCTTATCAGAGAACCCAATCTACTGAATAATCCCATTGTAACAGCCTCCTAAGCATATTATTTGTTTATATATAATATAATGCGAAGAAATATAAATTTATCTTGCATCTATAAGAATAATTTATAATAAATCATTCCCGTTGTAAAGCTTTATTACTACTCCCTTCCCGCTGATAGATTATTGTTGTCCAGCAGGTTTTTATATTTTTCCGGCAACAGATCCTTGTCATCGCATTCCTCAATGGCGAGCATGGTCATAAACTGCACCTGCTGCGTACTGGGCCTGCATTTCTGTATGGCCTCGTTCAGAATCGCCGAAGTTAAAACCGAGCCTTCAAATTCATCTTCATTTGCCAGTTCATACGCTTTTCTTACAACAGTTTCAATCTCGGCCCCGGTATAATTTTCCGTTTGAAGCGCGAAAGGCATAAAATCGGTTATATCTGCTTCAAATCCATATTTCCCAAGCATTATCCTGAATATTTCCGCTCTTTCCGAAGCCTCGGGAAGCAGTATAGGTATCTTCTTGTCAAACCTGCCTGCCCGTTTTAGCGCCGCATCAAGCAAATCCGGCCTGTTTGTGGCCGCTATGAAAATAACCTTCCCCCTGTTATTAGTATTACCGGTAAATTGCAAAAATTCACTGAATATATTCCTGCTTACTCCACTGTCACCGCTGTCTCCTCTCCTGAAAGCCGTATCGATTTCATCGACGAAAACGATGACCGGTTGCTGCGATTGGGCTCCCAACAGGCATTTCTTGAAATTTTTCTCGCTTTCGCCCACATACTGGCCAAGAATCCTGGACATATCTATCTTAACACAGTTAAATCCGCTGGCCTTTGCCAGAGCATTGACCAACAGCGTTTTCCCCGTCCCCGAAGGTCCGCACAGCAATATCCCCATGGGCACTCTTCTCAGATCGCCTTTTTTGACAGGCTGTACGATATTCTTCAGTAAATAGTTCTTGGCTCTGGCCATACCGCCGATATCTTCAAAGCCGATTTCGGGATATATGAATTCCAGTACGTCTCCATATTCTTTTTGCAGTACCGAGTGCTTCTTATCCTTTATGAATTCAAAGCTGACAGGGACTTCTTCAGCTTCAGCCTTCAATTTGATATCTTTGATGGACTTTTTGCTTAACCCCGACGATAGCTTGGCAAATTCGTCAACAGTTATATCTGAACTTATATTA
Source organism: Ruminiclostridium sp. (assembly GCA_012027035.1). Taxonomy (GTDB): domain Bacteria; phylum Bacillota; class Clostridia; order Acetivibrionales; family DTU013; genus MnB-11. The sequence continues at coordinate 8,873 of VEPD01000319.1, forward strand.
CTGTCTTTCAGCAAATGCTCGATATAACTCTTTCGCTGGCACTCTCCCGGAAGCTCTACAAGCACCGGTTCTATCCTGAAGGAGGATTTCAATATCTCCCTGCTTACATCCGCAAGGTTATCCGCCAGCATGAATATTGCGCTTCCAACGCTTGAGATCCTGGCATTGACGGACCATTCACATATCCATATCAAAGTGACGCGTTCTTCAACCGACATGCTGGAAATGTCCCCTGCAGGGATGATCTTTTCTGCATGATCAATGAAAAGTACCATTTTTGTATTTTTCAGCGCCTTGTCTATAAAGGGAAATAGCTTGGACGGCATGGAGTTCATGAAGTTTACGGCTTCATTCGCGGTAATGATGTTGAATTCTTTCTCCATACCTGCATCAAGAAAAGTAAGCCCGCGGGAAATATCGTAAAAAGCTACTATGCCGAAGCCTCTCTGTTTAATGAACTCCTCGTGGATATACCTGTCAATGTGCCTGTAATTGTCTACAAGATCCCTTACATTGAAATAAAACAAAAATTCGTGGGATATCCCTGATTTGTATTTATTTAGAAAGTCCTTATACCACATATATCCTCCGGTTTTAGTTTTGCTTGAAAAACATATTTGCCTCTTTCAATTATACGCCAATAAAAAATAAATGTTTTAAATATTATAATATATTTTTAAAACAAGTTGATAAGAATATTTATACATAAGGTATCTTATTAAAATTCTGTCAGGAGGCAATTGGAAAAATGGCAACAACAGCATTTAACGTCCCGTCCATAACTTGCAGCATTTGCTCCGGTAAAATTCAGGGAGAACTGAAGGAAATGGCTGGAATCGAGACAGTCGATATAGATCTTAAAAGCCAGCAGGTAAAGGTTGTATATAATCCTGAAGAGGTTAATCCCCGGGATATAAAGCGGAGAATCATGACAATAGGGTACGAGGTGGTCGGCTAATACTACAGCGACAATTTCATTATAATATCGGCATTCATGCGCCTTGCAGAATTAGTGCAAACGCTTCAATGCTCTAATTCTGCAAGGATAATTTGGTAATTGCCGCTGTAGTA
>VEPD01000110.1 GCA_012027035.1 Ruminiclostridium sp.
CAAAAGCTTAAATCTGACAAACCCCAGCATTTTAAGGGTCTCAAACTCTACTCTGCGGCTAAAGTCGAGGACCTTGAACACCCTGTCATCCGTCAGGTACAGGTCAACACTGCTTCCAACCTTCCAGCCGAACCGTAAATAATCATATATCAGGGTACCCGCGTCAGCCGCTTCGGAGAGGAAGACATTGTATACATGCCTCAATGCTTCGATGGAAATCCTGTCACGGATGGATTTATAAACCTTGTCCGACTTATCCGGGTCAGCAGCTATATGAACATAATCATCCAATATATTCTGCTGCATATTCCTGCCGTATTCCATCCGGTCCGGAAACCTTCCGCTGTAATAACTTTCATATATAGCCGTCAACAGCCCCTCAAAACAACCGTCATAAACATACACCAACATTTACAGTTCACCTGTCAGACTCGCAGCGGTTTCTTCTTCAGTGGGAAGCTGTAACAGCGGTAATACAGGTAAAAAGGATACCTGTGTGAAACCATCATCCGGCGCAGGGAGCCTGTTCCTTTCTGCAAGAAGGTTCTGGCGTATAAATGTCTCGCTCATTTCAAGGTTATCAATATATTTTCCCTTGCAGGTAATGAAATATCTTGCGCGTTTCAAGACAACGCCCAGTTTTTTAATGTCTGCAAAATCAAGGGCCTGGACTCTCCTTGCATTTATTATTCTCTGGGCTGAGCGCACGCCGATTCCAGGTACTCTCAGAAGTATGGAATAATCGGCTTTATTCACTTCTACAGGAAAGAATTGCATGTTCCGCATAGCCCAGTCACATTTGGGATCAAGCTGTATGTCAAAATCCCTGTGCGCATCGTCCAGTAGCTCATCCGCCTTGAAACCGTAAAATCTCAAAAGCCAGTCTGCCTGATAAAGCCGATGCTCCCGCAGCAACGGAGGCTTCACCAGCTGGGGAAGGGCAGGGTGCCTGGAAACAGGCACATATGCCGAATAAAAAACCCTCCTTAATGAAAAATGCTTGTACAAACCCTCGGACAGCTTGAGTATTTCACGGTCATGATCCGGAGTCGCTCCTACAATCATCTGCGTGCTCTGACCCGCAGGAACAAACTGTGAAGCATTTTTAAACAGTCTCCTGTCAGATTTGTTTTCGATAATTTTAGAATTGATGAAGGCCATGGGCGTCAGAATGGATTCCTTGTTCTTTTGCGGAGCCAGCAGCTTCAAACCCTGGCTGGTAGGCAGCTCGATGTTTATACTCATCCTGTCCACAAATCTGCCGGCTATTTCAATCAAGGCAGGATCCGCTCCGGGTATAGCCTTGATATGAATGTAACCGTTAAACTTATGAATCTCTCTAAGAGTTCTTACTATCTTTGTAATCAACTCCATAGTCCTGTCCGGACTGGACACAACGGCGGAGCTTAAAAAAAGGCCCTCAATATAATTCCTCCGATAGAAATTAATAGTCAACTCTACGATTTCCTCCGGTGTAAAGGCGCTTCGCGGAATATCGTTGGATGACCTGTTGACACAATAAACGCAATCGTAGATACAGCAATTGGACATAAGGATTTTTAAAAGGGAAATACATCTTCCGTCATTGGAAAAGCTGTGGCAAATACCGGCGCTAAAGCTGCTGCCGATACCTCCGGGGGTATTTTTCCGCGAGCTTCCGCTGGAAACACACGATACATCATATTTAGCGCTGTCAGCAAGTATTTTAAGTTTATCCATCAAGTCCATAAAAAACTCCCGGGGAATTTCACTCGCTCTTTACCCTTTTTTTCTCATTCCCTCTTTGATTTCCTTCTTGATTTTATCATATAAATAATCAAAATTCAAACATATGTTCGATATTTTGATAACTAAGTCTTATTTCCTACGGAATACATTATTCAAAGCTTTTATTATATTCTGCCCGTGAGAAACTTTAAAAAAGGGGTTATTATATATATATTGCTTTACTAAAGGCAGATTCAAAACAGAAAGAAGCCTGTCGTAATCCTTATTTTCAAATACATTTACTGCATCACGATATTCATTAATAGCTGCGACATTTTTACTTATCGGTAAAACCAATTTATTGTAGTCGGTATTCTCAATAATTGCCCTGGCAGCCAGAAAACCGCTTTCTATAGCATTAAAAATTCCCAAGCCTATAAAACTGTCTGTGAAACCTGCGGCATTACCGGTAAAATATACTTTACCCTGATTATACGGATAAACTTCACCGCATATATGCTTAGCATCTATAAATTCAATTACCGGGTATTTAATTTTTTCAATCTCCATGAATTTATTCCAATAGATATCAATCTCATGGCTGGATATACCGTCTACACATAGCACAATAGATGCTTCATTAGGGCTGAGAGGTACCAGATAGCAAAATGTATTCTTTGAATGCCTTGTATCAAACCATATCTCAACCGTCCCTGTATCAAATTCCCCTAAAACCTTTGAATTACGTGTCACTGCATTAAACGAATCAGACCATGCTCCCAGCTTTACCGGTATTACATTATTTCCGGTAGCTACAATAATTTTATCAAAAACATTGATCAGTTGGGATATTTCCACATATTTATCAAATAAAATATCCACACCGGCTTTAGCGGCAATTTGATTTTCTATGGAAAGCAGATCAGTTCCGCGTTTTATGGTATAACCCAACTTTCCGGAAATACTTGCGGATCTTCCCGGTGAATGCATGATTATTTTGTTAATCTGATGTAAAGGCTTTAATTCCAGGCCATATTTTTTATTAATATAGTAAAAATAATCATGAAATGATCTGGTAAGTATCCTAAGAGAAATACAGCTGCTGCATATTGCATCACCCACTTTTTCTCTTGCTTCGAATACTGTCGGTAATATTCCATTTTGTTTGAGTTTTAAGGCACAAGACAAACCTGAAACGCCGGCGCCGATAATTGCTACTTTCATTGAATCCTCCACAACGAAAACAAACTTTCAAAAAAATCAGGTAATTATTAGTTTGTCATAATGGAGGTAAAATATTTATAAATAAAATATCAGACACACTTGCTTCAACCTGTCGGAGATGTATTGCCCCGTTCTTCATAAATCTTGCTGAGCCGGTCCATTCTTACTTTGCATTTTTCGTCAATCCGTAACATCAAATCCTGCTCTAAAACATAATCCTCATCGCCATTATACGGATTTTCAGTGACGAAAGTGTATTCATCATTGTCGTAAAATCGGCTGACCTGGTAGAACTTCCCGTTGAACTGATATTTAAATTCCTTTAGAAGCGTATCACTCTGCCGGGTACATTTCAACAGTTCTTTTTCAGCAGCAATTTTCTCTATTATTTGAACCAGCTCATATAACTTGGAAACATCATTTACATTGAAGTCATAAGTCCCGTCCAGAACTCTATCAAAATCAAACTTCCCATCATGGCCGGTTTTATCTTCAATAATGAATAAGATTCGAAGATAATTATTTTTATACATTGTTTTTCTCCAATAAATAGAACTGTATTTTCACTAACAATTATAGTAAATAATTGCTGTTATGTAAATATAAATACTAAATTATTTCCAAAAAATTATAGACCCTCCAGAATCAACATCTTATATGGGCAGATTCTGCTTTACTAAATGCCTCAAAAAAAGCCACATGGTTTCCCATGCGGCTTTAGAATTGAAATATATAAAACTCAGCCGTCATATGCAATAAGCACTATTTTCCTGCCTGTTTTCTGTGTCAGTTCCTGCTCCAGCAATGTTATCTTCTCCATTACCTTCTTGTCATTATTAAGATCTGCTACCTTAAACTTGTTCTCCATATTTTTTCACTCTCCAATATTCATTTTAGTATGAATTATTTCCAACTACTGTTAAATTATGCAATAATAATACTGGGCTCACTCTTCTACGTTTTTGAATAATCTTAAGTTGGACTCTCATAAATCTCAAAAATATAAAAGCACTAAACGTCAAGACATTAACATATCTTCTTTGATATAATCCCTTTGACAGGTTAAAATACAAGGAGTTGGTAAAATGAAATATATTGAGGATATACAAAATATTATTGATTTCATTGAAAATCATCTTGGCGATGAACTGAATATTGACAAGTTGTCAGAAATGGCATTATTGTCAAAATTCTATTTCCAGAGATTGTTTTATAAACTGATTGGTGTCAGCGTTATGGAATACGTCCGTTTAAGGCGTGTTGCAAGGGCTGCCGAAGATATTAAAAGGGACATTAAAATTTCCGATATTGCTTTTAAATACGGTTTTAACAGCTGCGAAACCTTTATTCGCTCATTTAAGTCAGTATATGATTTAACTCCAACAGAATATCAAAAAAGTGATATCCCGCTCGCACATTTTTACAAACCGGATCTATCAATAAAATATAAAATGGTTGATATGGGCGTTCCTGTTATTGCTTCAGGCGTTATGCTGGAAATTGGATCCAGGTGTTTGGATAAAGAAATCAAAATGGCAGGTGTTTTACAAAGATGTTGGAGGCAGCCGGCAGGACAGGATAACCCGGGAATGGCCTGGTCAAAGATTTTCTCCGTAAAAAACAATATAAAGTGCCAGAGCCTTCCACATGTAGAATTTGGTGTTTCATTACCTAATGATGAACCTGGTACCTTTAATTATCTGGCGGCTGTTCAGGTAGATGAATTCTGCAATTCCGAAAACGACTTTTACAGATTCACATTGCCTGCAGGTTTATACATTGTGTGCACTTTTCAGGCAGAAGATTTTTATAAAATGACAAATGAAGCTCTGGATAAGGCATTTCAATATTTATTTGAAACATGGCTCCCAAATAGCAGCAGGTTTGAAATGAATGGGATGTTTGCTGCAGAGCTTTATGACCATCGTAGTTTGAAAGATCATCCATTGCCTGATCAAAAGGTTTTAGATGATACTCTTTTAGAAGACCCACCAGAAATGGATATCATGGTTTATGTAAGAGAAAAGAAAGCATAAGCAGACGGCATGTTCACCGGAATTAATCATGTTCCGAAGCTTTTTACTACTTCAACAAAATTGTTCTTTTTCCATCGCTACTCCCCCCTCCTATATCGGAAATCAATATAATAAATAAATCACTTATTCATCTTCTTATTAACATAATCAATATTCATCTTTGACCTTACAACCTTTTTAATACATCATACCTCCAGTGGGATAATCCCACTTAATTGTCAAAATTGGTATAGTAAGTAATTTGAACGTTAATAATAATCTTATTATGCAAGTGAATGGAGGAAATATATTGGATTTAATTCTCAAACTCAACCTTGGTAAAAAGGTGGAGGAAAGCCTGACAATTACTGAAATATCCAACTTGTGGTCGCTTATGGATAATTCTTTAATAAGCTTATCACATATTGAGGTCTTACACAATCAGTCTTCGAATGATACTTTAAAGAGGATACTTAAAGACATAAGAGACAATCTAACCAAAAAAATGATTGAAAATGCTAACAGCTTGCTAGAGGAAGCAAAAGTTGAGCCTCCTTCCGGTTATTCCAGAAGAGATTTAGAGAGTAAAAACTACCAGAAAAATGACGCTATGCTTACAGATGCAGAAATAGCAAGTACCGTATTAGCTACTCTTGGCGGTTCACTGACATACTTTTATTATGCTATGCTACAGGCAACCAATCCTATTATAGCTTCAATGTATCTGGACTTTTTTAACGACACGGCAAAAAAAGCTTCAAAGCTTATGGAACTTGCGATAGATAATAGTTGGATTAATAAACCGCCAACATTAAACAATGTAAAACAATAGTTAATTTTACTGGCAAAAATATGAGAGGATGATAAAATGTTATCAACGAAAGAACAATTATCTCTCCAAGATTCCGCCTCACTATGGGGAATATTGAATTTCTATGTATTAGAACGCTCACACATTGAGGTGTATTTTTTGCAAGCAGAAGATACGGATTTGAAAAAATTTTTGAGAAACTTTTTAAAAAATGTCATTGAGAAAGAGATTTCAAACCTAAGACAATTTTTATCAAATAATAATATAGATTATCCTATCAACTATCCTTCCAGAAACCTGAATCTGGATTTTGAATTGAACGAAGCTACGAAATACAGAGATATGGAAGTAGCTATGCTCATGCTTCAGACCATACGTGCCGCTCTGCCTGTTTTCTCGGCAGTTATAATGAACTCATATTCAGAGGAAGTAATAAACAAAGTATCAGGTTATTATAACGGTTTCCTTGATAACATGAAAGCTATGCTGAAGCTGGCAGATAAAAAAGCTTGGGTACGTAAACCTCCTTTAATCCATTTACTTAAAGCTGCAAATAAGTAAATTGCTTAGCATATCTCTTTATATGCGACGATGTGAAAAGTGCAACAAACCATAGCATAGATAAAGATGATTGTATCCCAATATTTTCAAACAGAAAGCCATTGCTTCGTTTAGCTCGCTAAATCAAGTGTAACCTAAACTCCCGCAATTTTTATACCATACAACCCTAAAAGCTTGAAAAATGGGCTTTAGCCAAAAATAAAGCTTGAATTTTTCACGAATGTATAGTGCAACACGAATGTATAGTGTAATTATACTATACATTCGTGAGGTGAGTCGTATGGCTTTGAATCGAAACCGGCTGGTGCCATTGCCCGAGCGGGGAATCATAAAGTACAAAAACAGGGGGACAACCTATATTTACCACATCACCCGCATCTA
>VEPD01000206.1 GCA_012027035.1 Ruminiclostridium sp.
ATCATAAGATGGAGTTAATAAGACTTTATCATTGTAATATTTTTTAACGTGTGCGATGATGAGAGTAATATAGGAACAAGTTGTATAGCATTATACCAGACATATGCCATTTTATCAGAGCCTAGAATATTCGGATGGACACTGTCTTTTAGGTCGATATTTACGTCAATACCAGCATTTTCCATTTCTACTAAATAGACTGGAAGTCCACTCATAATCATTTCATTAGCGGTGTCCTTGATCATTGAATTATAGTCCTTAACCAGATCTGTTAATCCACAATAATATGTCTCATTAATGTACATACAATTCTTTTGCGGGATTATAGTTGAGACAAATATTTTTGTATCTGGTGACACATTATGAATGTCTGCCACTATCTCTTTTAATAATGGCTTGGCGTAAGCGTAATCATATGGTGAAGTAAATCCTTGCGTTCTTGCATAAGTCACGTCATTCGTTCCAATATGCAAAAGAACATTATCTGCTGGATTTGCCGATATGAATGATGCTGTATTCCAGCTAATCTGATATGATCTCCATCCCCAATGCCCTTCATGTCTTGATGTAGCATCCGATAGAGAGCCTACAAAGACTGGATTATAGCCATTTTCACTTAATAAGGATAATAATTTTATTCGATAACTATCACTTTCTGCCGTTATCGAATCCCCCAACGGCATAATAGTTGTTGCCGACACCGGATTGATTAAAATTAGCAATATTGATAAAAGAATATAAATTATTTTCATACTATGTCCATGTTGCTTTATAATACCGTTGTTGGGCTGCACCGCCGCACTACTCAGTAACTTCATATACTCCATAATATTTTTTCTTTATATTGTAACTATCTTTAATATCTCTTTTTTTTAACAGTATGGGTAAAAAAACTAATAAACTGCCCCTCCACGTTTAGTATGGCGATTCTAGAGGTAGAATAACCACACTACCCCAACAAAGTAAGCTTATAAATTAATATGATGACTCTATATTTAAATAAGCTTAGACATTATTCGTAATATTATAAATTTTCTGTCGAAAACTCCTGATTCTGTCCTCAAGGCATCGGAGATCAAAGGAGTGCAGCAGGACAGAACCACAATGGGACTCAATACACTTCAGCTACGATCTTATCGCCTTCAAGCCAGAGATTGACATTCTCCTTCTTACCCAGAGCTCTATCTATCTCTTCAGGAATGCCGATGACTCGCCTCCCGCCGCTTACTGTAATCTTTCGCTTAAACACCACAGCAGGCTTACGGAATTTCTTCGTTATCTCTTCTACTTTGTCAAGGGAATCAGCACCCAGATACTCTTCTCCGCAGTTCTGGCAGCGTGTACCAGTGAGCCTGGTTATTACTACTTCACGCCCTTCAATCGTTGCTGTGAAGCTAATATCATCAACTTCTCTTGTCTTTGTTCCGCACAGTAAACATTTAATTTCTATCTCGCCCATATTATATTATTCCTCCTCTCGGATCACTGTTATAATTATCAACGCTTCTTTGATTATGAACGTAATGCGAATATCTCTGCTTTGATAATCCCATCCGCGCATTGTATATCTAATATCACCGGAACCATCTATCTCTTGTTTATATTTTGAGCCATGGAGCAGCACGAGTTTGATCTCCGAGGGCAGTATGTTCCTTTCAGCCATTCTTCTGGCTGCATGGTTTGGCATACTAATTTTTCGCTGCTCAAATAACTCCAAGGCTTTCAAGCGAATAATTTCAAACTCGTCGTTCATAATTTCACTACATTATCTCTTATATTTCTATATAATCAAATAGGTTTCTGTCCTCTAAGTGAGCTGGCCAAGATCTCAGAATCTGGACAGAAATTACCTTTGCGAATTTCCTGTATAAATGCCATACTTAATACAATAAAATGCAAAAAATACTGCAATATTTTTCTCGATAGCGTTTCTGTCCTCTGAAGCCCGGAATATTGGCGAGAGATCCTGAGAATCTGGACGGACAGAAAATATCCACTCTGTCCTTCCAGGCAATAGCTGCTGTGATCAGGGACCCAGATAGAAAAATGAATGGGAGAAATAATAAACTGCTACTCCACATTTATATGTAGCGATTCTAGAGGTAGAATAACCACACTACCCCAACAAAGTACGCTTATAAATTAAAATAAGGGCTCTATATTTAAATAAGCTTAGACATTATTCATAATATTATACCTTTTCTGTCCTTCCGGAGATCTCTGCAGTTGCACACCTGAGAGACATAATATTAAAATTCTGTCCTATATCCGGCTAAGGCCTGGAATTGGGACCCGGACAGAATAGCTGGGGCATACAGCGTAAATACTCAACCCGCACCTTTTCTGGATTTATCCTGTTGTAAATCTGCCATGATTCCTCTCTCATACTATCCCCTCTTAAGAACTTGATATATTCCGGCTCCATTCCAGCCTCGTAGAGATTGGTAGTGAACCAATGCCTGAAGCAATGTGGCGTTAATTTCCTATCAAGTGGTCCATTCCTATGATGCAGGTGCAACTTTTCTCCGAGCTCTGCAAGGATCTGACCGTATACATCCTTATGAATTCTGCCGCCCTTGTTTGAAATCAGCAGCCAGGGTGATTTCGCTCTCTTGTTTCTCCATTCCAGGTATTCTTTCAGGGTAGACTCAAGTTCATCATCCATGAAGGCAATGTTATGGGACCTCTTTGCCTTAACAGGGATTCTAATTGAATGATTTAGAAAATTGAGATCCGATTCTTTCAGGTCATGTAGTTCTCCGCGTCTCATTCCGGTCTTTGCCAGGAGCATAATTATGACTCTTTGTAGCGGGTAAGTGGTTGCTTTGAAAAGTTCCTGTATGTCATGGATGCTGATAAGCTGACGAGTTTCAGGATGGACTTTTAGTCTATGTAAATATCTTTTCCTAAATTCAACAACAGGATTAAATGCAATATCCTTTTCAAATACCAGAAAATCAAAAAAAGAAGCTATGGCTGAGATATAGCCCTTAAGTGTTGAATGGGATAGGTTTCTACTTCTTAAATGACTAAGGTACGTCCTCATGCTTTCCGTATCCACTTTACAGGGTTTGGGAAAGTATGCTAGGAACTCCCGAAGATTCGATAAATACGTCTCAATAGAATGGGCCGTCATTCCTTTAGCTTCACAATCATGTATAAATCGTGCCATGTATGGATTAACAGAACTATAAAATGGATGTTTTTTAGGGAGTTCCATATGCCCTCACTCCGTGGATGTTGTTCCATTATTCAGAGAATTGCATTGAGTAACAAATGCAGCGAATTTCATATTGTCTGTGTAAGGCAATTGTTTAACCTTCCCCATAATATCATGGATACTTGCAACCAGAAGCCGGTTAAATAAGCGCTCAGGGGATTTTTTTGCAAGTCCTGAATACATTACTATGAAATCATACTGATGTTTTGTTAGTTCGATTTCAATCTTTACATTTTCGGGGGTTTTATTGTGTGTTTGTTCCATATTTTTCCACGCTCTTTATTGTGTGTGTACTTTTCGTACAATAGTATAATTACTCACAAAGGTATATAAGGATTTTCGTACATTTTAACAATGTGAAATTATGAAATTAATTGGCACTTCAAAAGCAAGCACGGACAACAAAATAACGATAATCAAAGAAGTAGCAACGCAATTAAACATTGGACAGGGGGACTTGGTGGCTTTTTACAATGATGAGAAGGGAAATATAATTATTAAAAAAGCAATAATTGCTGACCACTAATTTTTATTCTGTCCTGAGCTCGTGGCAATATCTGGCAGGATCTCGAAGAGAGCTCGGACAGAATTGATACTTTTTCTTTTCTGTCCTTCCGGAGATCTCTGCAGCTGAGCTCCTGGAGGACATAACCCTGATATTCTGTCCCGCACCTCTGTGAGATCTCGCAGATATCCTCCGGCGCGTCAGGACAGAAATAATCTTTTCAACAATTTCTGATATTATTTTCTGGCTCATGGAACTTGGTACTGTTGACTCTATTTCAGATGAAACAGTACGCAGAGTACTTAAAAAAGATGTTAAGCCGTGGCTTAAAGAGCAATGGTGCATTCCAACCGTAAGCAGCGAGTTTGTATGGTGGATGGAAGATATTCTTGATCTTTATGAAGAGCCTGTCAGCCAGAAGCTGCATAGTCCAGGTCTTTCTTCCTTCTGGTGGATTGCTGCAAGCCAGGGCAACAAGGAAAGCTTCCTGCTTTCCTTCCAGTCTCCGTTCTCCACCTGGACGGGGAAGTTCGTTCAGAGCATGTTCCAGTCCTCTTTCTGCGAATTTCTTGCGAGTTCGTTTTACTGTGGAAAAACTAATATGGAGAACTTCTTCAATTGCTTCATCATTTTTACCCTCATCAGCTAAAAGTAATATCCTTGCACGATTCAATTTCCGGGCTGGATGCTTACCACCTTTGAACAGGTTTAGCAGGTATATTCGTTCGTCTTCTGTAAGATTAACAATGTATATTTTTTGACATTTTTGTATATTTCTTCAGGGCTCAAAAACCTTGTGGTGATCCACTAGAATAGTATCATTC
>VEPD01000371.1 GCA_012027035.1 Ruminiclostridium sp.
GTAAATTTCACTGGATACAATATTCTCATAAACCGAGTTTACATCACTGTTCCATTGTGGTTCATAGGTAAGATAAGAGCCTGGTGCATGTATAACTCCGGCAGGAGTGTACCAGCCGGTCCCCAATTCGATTCTGTAAGCCCTTGATAGCTCTGTCAATCGTATATCGCCTTTTTCAAACCCGAGGAGTCTTTCCTTGACCTGCTCCTTCGTGACATCCGGGTCAAATCCGAAATATGTATGGGGGAATTCTCCTCCATAATTGTTGAGCTGAGGAGGATAATAGTACGCTTCAGGCTTGCCAAGCCTTCCTACTTTTGCAGCATGCTCAAACATCAAGTGCACATGGTGGAAAAGAGGAGCTTCATAATCAAAAAACTTTGAGTACATCGGCCACGTTCCATACTTTCTTTTTAGTTCATTGCCTATAATCTCCGCTCCCAGTTCATCAACTGCATCCTTGAAAAGAAATTTGTCTTCAATCTTCTCAGTAGGCGATACATAACTCATGCCTTCATCCGGAGGTGCAAGCTCACCGTTCATTGCAGGAATAACTGAAGAAAACCAGCGCTCTTTGATTGATCCCCGCTTTGTTCCCAATGCATAGTAGTCATCCGGATGCAGCTTCAGCCTGCGTCCCGCTTTTGAAAAGCGGCGCGGAACAAATACAGGCGCAAGTCTTAAGATACCTTCACCTTTTTCAAAGGTTTCACGGATTAATTTTACGTTTGTCATAGAAAAACACCCCCTTACTCTTTTTCGTTTGTAGCATTTCGGTTTATAGAAAAACGTTTTTTCTGTACTTAAAAATTACCAACCGTACAGGTCCCAGTTCTTATCCCCTCTCAAATCGGTAGACTGCCTTATTATAAGATTTATAGGCAGCTCAAGTAAACTGGGAACCTCAATATCCTGCTCTATTCTTTTTACCAGCATTTCTACTGCCGCATTGCCCATCTTATACTTGGGCACATTAATTGTAGTAAGTGAAGGCTCCACAATAGATGCTACAAAAGTGTTATCGAAGCCAACAACCTTGATGCCTTCAGGAATCATCAGCCCATTTTCACGGATGGCCTTAATAGCACCGATAGCCATCTGGTCATTGGCTGCAAAGACTCCATCTACATCTATACCTGCAAGAAGAATCTGCTTCATTGCATGATATCCGCTTAACGGTGAGTAGTCACCCTCAACTACTCTTTCATCGCCGGCATCCAATCCATGCTTTATAAGTTCATCCCTATATCCGTTCCTTCTGTCCTGAGCTATACACGAATTTAATGGACCGGTAATGTGCACAATTCTTTTACATCCGCAGTTCATCAAGTGTTTTACGGCTATGCTTCCACCATGAAAGTTATCAACAGCAACAGAGCCTATTCCGAAGTTTTCGATTCTTCTTTCAAGGCTTACTACCGGAATGCTTTTTTTGCTGCTGCCCAGGGTAGATAAATATTTAAAGTATCCTGTATCATTTATGTCTGCAACAGAATCGAGAATTATTCCATCAGCCCAGGTGCTTTCCAACATTTGAACAAAGCGCTTTTCCTCTTCGAACTTATCATCGGTATTGAAGAAAGTGAGATTATATCCATGCTTTGCAGCAGCATCCTGGATTCCTTTGATAACCTGGGGAAAGAAAATCCTGTTTATGTTTGTTATAACCACACCAATGGTCATTGTTTTTTTGCTTTTCAAGCCTCTGGCTACCGGGTCAACCTTGTAATTAAGCTCTTTTATGATTTTATTAATCTTTGTTTTCAATTCATTGCTGACATACTTTGTCCCATTGATCACATTTGAAACCGTTGAAATCGAGACTCCCGCTTTATCAGCTATGTCTTTTATACTCGCCATTATGTTCAATCTCCAAAAAACGTTTTTCTATAATTATATTATACGACAGTTAATTCAATTTACAATACTTTTTTAAGATTTGCTGTGTTGGAAATCTTGAGGCTAAACAGAGATTAAACTACTTGCTTACGCCATGGTTTTTAGCATTTCCAGCGTTACACTGTGTTTCAATGCTTCACCCTTTTCATACCGGATAAATTCCTGCAATACAAGCTGTGACATTCTGTACAACTCATGATTCATACTACCTGCGATATGAGGTGTAAGAAATACATTGTCAAGCTTTAGCAGCTCACTGTCGCTTTCAACAGGTTCCGGACAGGTTACATCCAGGACTGCCGTCCTGCCGGGTTCTTCCCTGAGTGCTTCAATCAGGTCCTTTTCAACCACTTGCGCCCCCCTGCCGGTATTAATGAAGGTTGTATTTTCAAGCATAAGTGAAAAATGCTCCTTGTTTAATATCCCTGAAGTCTGGGCATTGTCCGCCATATGATTGGATATTGTCTGGCAGCAGGAGAATATTTCTACCAGGCTGCATTTATTTACTCCCATATCTTTTGCCCTTTCATCGGATAAAAACGGGTCAAATACTAAGATCTCCATATTGTGCTGCTTTAGCATCTCAATCACCATGGAACCGATCATTCCCGCACCCAGTATGCCTGTTTTAATTGAATAGTTTCCCGGAAACGTCTCTGCAAATTTTCTTGCAGCTGTATAATCCTTCCTGTATTTTACCGTACTTTGAAAAAAACCTTTATTGGCAAGCAGTATCTGTGAAACAGCATATTCTGCGACCGGAACCGCATTAGCCGCCCATGCGCTCACAACGATTATATTATTATTGAGAAAAGGACGGGCAAAATTCTGTACACTACCCGCCGCATAAAAAACCGCTTTAAGATTCGGCATATATTTACGGATGTCATCCTCTGAAAATTCCGGCATGCCCCATGAAGAAAAAACTACCTCCACATCAGTCAATAACCCGGCATTCTCTGCCAGATCATCCATATCAACTATTCTGTCATATAAGTCGGTCAATGATTCCAATGATTTAAGAATATCCGGGCTGAAAACGGTGTTAATCGCATTGTCATGCCTTTTTGCCAGGAATACTGCCTTTTTTTTGATCATATGCACAACACAACCTTTGTATTTGTAATTATGAATATAGAAATCCCTTAACGTATCTCCCTATTGGAGCATGGATTCCACGATATTCACCAACCGTAAATATTATACAAGTTATAGTTTAGTAAAAAATACACATATTCCGGAAAAACATTGAACTCTTTCCTCTATGCTGTAAATTTCTTGCTACCCTCTCTTTAAAATGATATTTTAAGTGTTATTATCCCTTTACCCCTTACTGGAAATTTTATTTCACCTTCTTTGGCATGTTCGATTTCTACTGGATTCTCTTCATTCAAATCTACGATAAATGAATGTGTTGGTTTCTTGTATTTGAATATTAGCTTCCCCTCAACCTCTGATCCACTTGTATTGAAGAGCCTTACTATCAGTGCTTCACCATTGGCCGATTGTTTTACAGCAGATAAGATTAAATCATCCGTCTCAACATTAAAGAGGTTTGTAGTTCCAGTTCTTTCAGCCGCTCTGTCCTGTGACTGGACTACTGGCATAGAAACTTTGTACGACATAGCTTCCCTGTACAACTCGCTTGCTTTTATACCTTTAACATGTGGGAAAATTGAAAACTCGAACCTATGCTTGCCCTGCATTTGGGCACCCTCAACCGGAATATTATATGGACCCCATTTGACCGACCGGATCAGAGTAATTTTCAGAAAAGTCTCATCCTCGCCATGAGCCTCATATTCCGGCAATCCCTTGGTCAGGATAGCCATTCCCCGGTTTTCACCTTCTACCTCCACAAAAGATTCCATTGGGTGGCAATCAGCCAGCTTCTCCACTGCAATCTTATCTATTCCATACCTTTTAATCAGCCTTTTTTTTGTATCGAACTGGCCGTCAGCGAAGGAATACTCTGACAGCTCACCGAGCGGAAAGACCGCACGCAACCGGTGTCCGGAGGTGAAGTTATCTACATCTGATACTATATCAACTCTCTTTGCTGTATCAGCCAGTGTGATATATGATTTAATAGAACATATACCGGGAATGGATGTCTGTATTTCATAGGTTGCATATACAGGACCATTTTCTATCAAAGATATCGCAACCGGCTGCCCCAGATTAGTTTTAACATGATCGTTCAGGGGTGCTGCATGGTTGTAAACTTCGCCAATTTCCTGACCATCCTCAAAAAACACCTGTTTTTCAAAAACTTTGCCATCTTCCTTACTGATGATTGTCAGGGTTCCGTCATTCTGTATAAGAACACGGAGATACTCATTCTCCATTTTATTCGGCAAAGAAGCGATTGACCTGCGGTTTTTTTCGGTATCTGATGTTACCATACCCGGTAATTCCGTCCATCCATCTTTGGTTACAGGGATTACACGATATACGGCTGATCCCATCGCAGGCACATTTTTTGCGATAAAGGCCGCCTTGAGTCTGAAAACCTTTGGTTTCCTTGGTGTAATGTAACGGCGTGTTACAAATACATCCTCTTGTCCTTTCCACAACAGTTGGTGCTGAACCTCATCGCCATTGGAATCGAAAATCCTCACATCGCTGACTTCTATGTCAGGTGCAAAATCAATTTTAGCCTTTACAATATCCGAGCGTTTCCGGCCAAGTGTGTTAAAAACCTCAAGACAGGTCTCAACTCCGCAGGCACTTCCGGGTACCTCAGATTCATTCGCCAGGTACCTCAAGTTGTTTTGTACAACAACACTTCCTATATCCTGAGCCCATCTGAACCGCTGCAATACGTCCTGATTTACTTCATCAACACTACAACTGCATATACTATCATGAGCATGATTTTGCAGCACATATTTCCAAGCCTGTCCGAGAAGTGCCGACGGGTAAGCTGCATTTTTCAGCCATGCCATAACGGAAACCGGCTCGGCAATATGCTCAAGTAAAGTCTCTGTAGAAGCATTCTCAATTTTCACATCCATATAGGTCGAGAGGGTCCCTTCCAATAAGCCGGTGCGGTTATCTCTCAATTCACCTTCAATTACATTCCGGTTTCTTTCCGGTGCAATCTCCGAAAAATATGCAGGAAGAGTGCTTTGTACCAGATGTAAGTCTTCAAAAAGTCCGTTCGTTTCGCTGATTAGCTGCTGCAGCCCGCTCCGTGGCTGAATATGGTCGCTGCCGTGAAATAGCGGGATAGCTCTTGCCCTCTCACCATTTCCCCATTTTTCAACAACATTCCTTACAAGTTCAGCTTCTTCTTCTGCATTCTTAGTCAGACCCGTGCTGCTTACCCCATTTCCATAACCAACGCTCAACGTCAGAACTCTGGAACCGTCAGGTGACTGCCAATCAAAACTTCTTGTCTTTAATGAACAACTCTCCAGCTTAACACCCCGCCCGGCAAATGCCCATTCTATTCCAAACCCTTTTAATATCTGGGGCATTTGCGAAATATGACCAAATGAGTCAGGCAAATATCCTATAGGCATGAACCGCCCGAATTCGCGTCCGATTTTTATCCCTAACATTAAGTTTCGAATCAGGCTTTCCCCGCTTGCCAGAAACTCGTCGGGTTGGGTATACCAGGGTCCGGGCAGAAGCCTTCCTTCAGTGATGTACCTAACCAGTGATTCTCTTTTTTCCGGCCGCAGCTCAAGATAGTCCTCTATCATGCTTGTCTGTCCGTCGAGTTGAAAGGATTCATAATCCGGTTCATTCTCAAGTATGCAGAGTAAGCTGTCTATCAGTTCCAACAAACGGGCCCGGTATACTTCAAATGAGGAATACCACTCGCGATCCCAATGAGTATGACTGATCATGTGTATTTTAGTACAATCTAAAAATTCCTGATGCATAGCTTATTCATCCTTTCCGCCCCATATACCGGTTCAACATCCTTACTTAATCCACGAAAATAGGGTATTTACCATACTTTTTCCTTATCCCAAGCATGAGAAGATAATTTTCAAGCGGCATACCTTTAAATACTACGTTACTGGTGGAAAAAACATATCCTCCTCCAGGAGCTGCGTGTTTTATGCAATATTTCGCACTATCAATTATTTCTTCTTTTGTGCCTGTTTGCATAAGAGCACAATTTACATTTCCGACAAGGCAGACCTTATCGCCAACCAATCTTTTTACCTCGGCTATATCAACGCCAGCCATCGGGTCAATAGAGTGCAGCGCATTGGGACGGCATTCTGCAAGCTGGTCTAAAATCGGCATTATATTTCCATCAGTATGCTTAATCGTGTATGCGCCGGCATTCCTGAATTGCTCAATCTCATAAGCCAGGTTGGGAGTAACAAACTCTCTGAACATTGAAGGCGAAAGAAACGGTCCGTTATTAAAGCAGTAGTCGGAACACATGAGTATGATTTCAGCTCCCAGGCCGATCATTTTTTTCCCTATTTCCGCATTATCAACTGCATTTTTTCTCATTTTTTCCTTTGCTTCATCAGGAAACTCATAGAGCCAGTAAGTATACTCCATCATATTGCTGCCGGAGGGAATTGATGCAGTGGCATCCGCATATCCTGCAAGCATGAATTCATTCCCTGCGATAGCCTTGTATGCTTTAACAATTTCCTCTACCAGTTCAAGATCGACCTCCCAGATCGGAAGCACGGACCAATCAAGCTTGTCGGCTATTTCAACATAGAGTTGTGCATTTTGATATAGAAGTTTTTTTCGTTCAACTCCCTGAACATTTGCCAAAGGTACGAATTCTTTACCGGTAAATTCTTGCCACAACTGAAACATGAGCTCAAAGGTTGGTATAAAATCCGGCTCCTTCAGTTCAAGAGCTGCTATCATCCTTTCCCGCCTGTTCATTTGTTTTTTCATCAAATAACCCCCATATCTATTTTAAATTTACTAAATGTATAATCAGACCAGCCAGTAAGCTGGTGGCCTGATTATACATTATTTCACCTTTTTTACTTCTAATTTAAGAATTCACTCAACTTACTTTCTCACAATTCTTTCTTGTATTTGTCCCAAATCCGCCGTATTTCTTCATAGTCATCATCGGTTATCTTTTCACCTGATATGTCAATATAATCGATATAATACAAAGAGGGAATTCCAAGCTTGGGCTGCTCGCGCATATATTCCATCCAGGTTTTTCTATTTGGGATCGGCCAGTTGTCGGTGTCGATAAGCCAGTCCGGGCATGCTATCCCAGCAACTCTAGCCCTGTGTGTCATTCTCTTAATTATCCGCTCATCTGCATGATGTATATCGTTTAACCGTAATACATCAATGACGTCCGCAAAATATGGGTTAGGAGAATGGCCGATTATGAGAGCATCCGGTTTAACCTTTTTTGCTTCATCATAAATAATATCATATAGCTTCTTCAAAAGCTCTATGCCCCATATCTTGCCAAAGGCTTTTAACTTTTTGCCTGTCGGAGTGCTGTTTATGGAATCAAGTTTGAAACCATCGGCATTCAAGCAGCCTTCATCCCCGGATAACATATTGCTAACAGCTGCTCTCAGCCTTTTTTCGTAGGCAGGGTTTGAAGGGTCGACAGTTATTGCCTTTCCATTCTCATCGGTCACACACTCCTCAGCCGGTAATCCTTCACAGTCCCAGAGTTTAAGCCATAGCAGCACTCTGATATCCTTCTTATGCTGTGATTCGATAAAGCCTCGCATATCCAGCCATTTTCCTATATCCGGATACGGGTTGCCGTAATATGTCTGCCACTTATCATCCACCACAAGCATACCGGGTCTTATATCATGCTTTTCCAATGTTTTGGCAATAAATTCATAGTTGCCCTGGGTCGCATAATGCGGTGGAGGTACAGTAGTCAATTGAGTGCGAATATAGCACTCATACCCCCATCCGCACACAATAGGAAGCTTCCACCAATTGGCGATTTTCCGTTTTGGAAAATGTATATAACCCTCTTCCTGCAGAATATTTACATATTTCGCCAATGCTGCATATTCTTCATCTGCAAACGCAAGAATCACATGGGGCGACTCCCATTGGCCGTCTATCTGTGTATGTCCCTCATATGCGATATTGAGTCCGAAAGATGATCCTCCGATGTATTCATATGCCGTAAAATTATATTGACCGGGTTCAACTCCCAATCCCATCGTCATCCAATGTCCTGAGCACTCGCCCGACATCGCATAACACAGCGGGGACGGTACCAATTGCCAGCTCCCGTCATGGAATGCATGCCCCAGGTAACTGCGATCCGATGCTCCTAGAATTACACTATATTCGCCAAGCCAAAAATATTGCTTCATATCATGATTGGGCTGGGGATTGAAAACTGTCTTGAATCCGGGTAAAGACGCCTGGGGATACGCCCCTTTTGCCAAAGCAGGTTTTTTCGAACGATATTCAATCTGCATTTCATTGTCTTCTTTAATCGGTATGGCAGTATAGCCTTGAAAGAAATTGCACTCATCCAAAGAACCTTTACCCGCTAACTGTATATAGTAATCCACTCCTTGTTCATCGCATTTGAATATACATTTTTTGCTATTCCATATATTGCTCTTAACTGTAAATTCCAAAATGA
>VEPD01000085.1 GCA_012027035.1 Ruminiclostridium sp.
AATCCCGCCCGGGCAAGGTAAACGTACTTAATCTTTTCGGTTATACCGGAGGCGCTACCGTAGCTGCCGCATATGCAGGAGCCGAGGTTTGCCATGTAGATGCGTCAAAGGGCATGGTGACACGCGCCAAGGAGAATCTTATCCTTTCGGGACTGCACTCCAATCCGGTAAGATTTATTTCCGAAGATGCATTGAAATTTGTGGGCAGGGAAAAAAGACGTGAAAAGTATTATGACGCCATAATAATGGATCCGCCTTCATATGGACGGGGCCCCAACGGTGAATTGTGGAAAATAGAAGATGAGCTCTTCGGATTGATAAATGCCTGCATGGAGATTCTTACGCCGAATCCGCTATTTTTTCTTGTAAATTCATACACCACCGGCCTGTCGCCAACAGTCATAAAAAATATGCTTGCCATGTCAATAGCAGGTAAATTCGGAGGCATATTAACTGCCGATGAAGTGGGATTGCCTGTTAAAGCTTCCGGACTTGTACTTCCCTGCGGAGCTTCCGGAAGGTGGGAAGCATTAAGGCAGACATCGTAGTACAGAGCTCTGTAAGAGTGGGCGACCCTTTCCGCTATCAAGGGGTAATGTGAGAACCGGAATGAAGTGGGCAGATTTTGGAGGCTGGCTGAAGTTGAATGAAATAAGAATAATTTTTGAGGACAATCATTTGCTGGTGGTTGAGAAACCACCCAATATGCTGTCACAAGGTGATAATACCGGCGATGCTGACATGCTGACTATCCTAAAGGAAGATTTGAAGAGAAGGTACAACAAACCAGGTGAAGCATTCCTTGGACTTGTTCACAGGCTGGATCGGCCTGCCGGTGGGGTAATGGTATTCGGGAAGACCTCCAAGTCGGCCTCCAGACTTTCCGAGCAGATAAGAAACGGAAGCTTGAAGAAAACTTATTTAGCGGTTATTATTGGCACACCTTCACAATCTTCAGAAACTCTTGAGCATTTCCTTGAAAAGGATGAACAATCGAACACTGTAAGTGTAGTCTCTCCACAGTCCGGCAGAGGGAAAAAAGCAATTTTGGATTATGAAGTCCTGGAAAGCAGGGAATGTCTTTCTTTAGTGAAAATAAACCTTCATACTGGGCGGTCGCACCAGATAAGAGTGCAATTTTCCGCTATCGGTCACCCGCTGTTCGGTGATGGAAAGTATGGTTATGTACAGAAAAGAAAAGAAGAGCAGATAGCATTGTGGTCGGTTGGCATTCAGTTGATGCATCCTACCTTGAAGCAGTTAATGAATATTGTAGTTAAGCCGCCGGAGATATATCCATGGTCTCTGTTCAACCGGAATGATAATTGATTTATGCTTACCTTCAATGGTAAACATTTGCATATTGCAAAGCAGGTTTTTATAGTATATAGTTTATTTTAATACGGCAGAAATGCTTACAAATGGGTCAGAATATGAAAATTGGGGCAATATTTAAGAGTATTTATTTTAGCAATGAGCCTTTAACTGATAAAGATTATAAAAACAGCAGAACTTTTTTAATATTTGAAGGTGCTTCAGCCAGAATTATAATTGCTATTACAAGCGGCGCTTTTTTAGCTGGCTTTGCCAGCTATCTTGGAGCCGGTGACAGCTTTAATGGGATTATCGGATCTATTCCGGTCCTGACATTTATTATACAGTTTTTATCTCCATTGGTTTTAGAAAAGATGGAGAAAAGAAAGTATATTATTACAATTTTATGCCTCATTCACAGGCTGCTTCTAGGTTCCATGCTATTCGTACCTTTTGTTGTAAAGGGACAGACTGTACGTCTGGCAGTAGTTGCAGTCATATATTTCATCTCATTTTTGTTAGCTTCATTTATAACTCCTGCGGCTGCCGGATTGATTATAGATTTAGTGCCTGATAATATTAGAGGTAGATATTTTGGCGCCAGAGAGTCCTATTTGCTAGGCGCTACAACAGTTTTCACATTGATTATGGGGAGAGTTCTTGACATATTCAAAAATAACGGAAATGAATATGGCGGTTTTATTGTGATGTTTTCATCTGTATTTGTCCTTACGCTGGTTAATATTATATTTTTATCATCAATAAAGGAGCCGCCTGTAAAAAGAAGCAAGATAGAATTAAATTTAAGAAAGGTCGTTACAATTCCCTTAAAGGATAAAAAATTCAGAAAAATAGTCCTGGTTTTTCTTTTGTGGAATATTGGAACTCAAATGGGACTTCCTTTCTTTTCAGTTTATATGGTAACCGGACTTAAGCTGAACTACACCTATATAATGGCAGTAGGCATGTTGGGAACACTGGCTAATACCCTTGTTGTGAGATTATGGGGCAGGCTGGCCGACCGGAAATCCTGGTTATTTGTTTTAAAGCTTTCTATTTTAATGCTTTCATTGACACATATTGCCTGGTTCTTTGTAAACACTTCAACAGTATATGCACTGGTCCCATTTATACACATAGCCGGTGGGCTATCATGGGCAGGAATAGGAATCTCGACCTTTAACATTCAATTTATATATTCTCCTGAAGAAGGCAGGACTGTCTATATCGGTTTTAATGCAGCTCTCAGCGGTTTGATGGGATTTTTGAGCACATTGCTGGGGTCGGTTTTATTAATCCTTTTCAGTACCCTAAAAATAAGCATTTCCAGCTTCACTATCGGCAGCATGCAGATTATATTTGCCATATCAGGCCTTTTGCTGGGTGTTTGTGCTGCCTATGTCCATTTGTTCATAAAACCGGAATCAGAATGAAACGGATGCCCCGGGAGCGTTCACTCCTTTGAATCAGGTAGTTTTTGTCTTGTTTCCTCCAGCTTCTGCTCAATATCTTCTCTTTTAATGGTGCTGAGAAAGGATAGTTTGTAATTCAATGCTTTTTCCATCATCTCAACAGCCTTTTCGGTTTGATTAATATCCGACAGCAGTAAGCCGTAATTGTAATAAGCCTCAGGGAAGGTTGGATTTTTTAACATCAGCTTTTCATATATTTCAGCCGACTTTTCAAATTGGCCGGTCAGATGATAAACCAGTCCCAGATTGTCCAGTATCACCGTATTGGAATCATTGTATTCATATGCTTCAAGGTTGAATTGAAGCGCCTTCTCAAGATCGCCCTTTAATATGAGCAGGTATCCCAGACTGCCATAAACTGCTGAGGTTTTATAATCATTAATTACAGCTTCAAGCAATGCGATTGCATCATCAAGACAGCCCTTTTTCCAGATTGCCAGTGCAAGATTCGATTTTGCAAGCATTTCATTATCCTTATCCGGACGGGAGCTTATAAGCTTGTTCAGAATTGTTTCGGATTCTTCAAGCCTGCCGGTTTTCAGGAGAAGATAGGCGTAGGAGGTAGTAGTTGCAGGCTTGGACTTTCCTGTAGCATAAGCTCTTTCAAACCAGGTGAGCGCTTCTTCGATATTGCCCCCGGAGTATTTTAATTTACCTATATTTGCGAATGCCGACGCCCGGCCTTTGTAGAAAAGAAATGCTATTGCCAGCAGCAAAGCTGCCAGTCCCACTAAGCTATTATACGAAAATAAAATGATTAATAAAATTACCGGAACAGCAAACTTTAGTAGAAAATTTATTACCTTACCACCCATTTAGCTAACCTCCAAAATGTAACCGATACTTTCAAACTTTTCAAAAAGTAATCAGAAAGTGGAGTAAGGAGGTTAATCCCTATTCATAATGTGTCCACATTCTGACCACTTTGACTATTCTGCTATATTCCAGCACTTCATATATAATTCTGTGTTGTATATTTATTCTTCTTGAGTAAAAACCCAAAAGCTCTCCCTGCAATTTTTCAAATGATGGAGGATTCTGGAATGGATTAATTCTCAGTATATTCAAAAGTTCCCGGGCATTTTCCTTCAATGCCGAAGACTGAAGCTTCAAAGCGTCTTTCTGAGCTTGTTTTGTGAATACAAGTTTCCGTTCTACCACTCCAGTTCCTCCACGCATTCCTCAACGGGAGTGTTTTTACCCTCTATAATAGATTCTCTCATGCCTGGAATGCTTAAAAGATATAATGTCTCCTGAATTGAATTCCAGTCACTTTCTGAAATCAACACGGCATTTGCTCTTTTACCCAAAATATGAATGGGCTCATGAGACTTATTTGCTTCATCTACCAATATATAAAGCTTTTCACGTGCATTTGTCACATTTATGGATTTCATAAATTTATCACCTCAATGTCATTATAGCGAACGTAATGACGTACGTCAACTATAATCATAAATTATATTATTCTCCTAAAAAAGTGTTTTTAGCAAACTTTTACGCTGAAAGTCAGTAATACCGGCTGAAAGCCGCGGGATGACTTTATTTTTACCTGCCCAATATACGCTGCAGTACACGTTGAAGCAAAGATCCCTTTTGCGTAGAATCCTGGTTTTGTACTAAATCTACACTTCCTTTAGCTTTAACTGCATTAGTGCTCTTGGAAAGGGGCAAAGGGTTTTCTATTGTACGGACTGGTTTTACCTGCTGGGCAGGGTGCGCTGAACGCACGCTTTTGACCGTATTATGCTCCGAATTTGTCCCAATCTGCCGGCCTTTGAACTTTTCGCGGGGCTGAGAAGGCCTTGGTTGAGCCGGTATTTTTTGAACTTCTTTTAAAGTGGAGGAAGATGCAGGCTTAGGCAGCCTGGCATTCTGCGAATTCGCCTGAATCCATTTCTCCGCCTCAATTCTGAGCTCGTTGAAAACTGCCTCCGAAGGTAAATCCGCTTCAGTGATCATAACTCCGATATGTTCTTCTATCTCATAAAGGCTGATGATGTCCTCGCCAGTAACCAAAGTGATGGCGCGGCCGGACTTTCCGACTCTTCCGGTACGTCCGATCCTGTGTACATAGCTGTCTTTCTCCATCGGTACGTCATAGTTGATCACCAGAGATAGATCGTCGATGTGAATACCCCGGGCTGCAACATCTGTGGCTACCAGCAAATGAAACTCTCCCCGCTTGAATTGTTGTATGGTCTTTAGCCGTCTTCCCTGGGGTATATCTCCGTGTAAAGCCTGGGAAGTATACCCTTTTCGGGATAAAAAGCTCTGGACCTGATCGACTGCTATGCGTGTATTGCAAAAAATCATACAGCTTTCCGGCCGTTCAACCAGAAGTATGCGATTCAACCATGTGCGCTTTTCATTTCTTTCCACACGGTAGTAAATTTGTTCAATGGTATCCACTGTCATGGTCGGTGATTCAATCTCAACAGTTATCGGGTGCTTCATATACTCTCTGCATATTTTACGGACTTCAGCGGGTATGGTTGCCGAGAAAAGCAGGGTCACTCTATCTTTCGGAAGGGTTTTGATAATCTTCTCCACCTGGATTATAAAGCCCATATCCAGCATCCTGTCCGCTTCGTCAAGCACCAGGAACCGTATATTACCTGTTGGCAGATTTCTGTGGCTGATGTGGTCAAATACCCGGCCGGGTGTTCCGGTAACAATGGAAACCCCCTTTTTTAAAGCCTGGATTTCAATATTCATACTGTGCTGGCCGTATACGGCCGTTGTCTGGTGCCGGAGGTGC
>VEPD01000507.1 GCA_012027035.1 Ruminiclostridium sp.
TGATTACAGTAGCAGTTGGCGGGTGTTTATCAGGTAAAGAACCTCAAACCGAAAATCCCAATGTTGTAGTTCCGACTTCTACTGTAGATAAAACATCAACAACGGATCCATCTGAAACAAGAGAAAACTCAGAAGCAGGAGTAACTATCACTGCTGTGTATCTTGGCAATAATGACTTTGATATTAAACTCGATACACATTCTGGATCGCTGGATTATGAGATGGTAAAGATATCTTATATCCGCGACAGCAAAGGAAGCATCATCAAACCAGAGTCGTGGGATGGAGGAATTGGGGGTCATCATTTTGAAGGCACCCTGAAATTCCCGGAATTTGACGATAGCGCAGGTTTTGAACTTGTCATCCAGGAAGTTGCAGGAGTGAAAGAGAGGGTTCTGAAGTGGTGATCATATATGAAAAGAATTTATATTATAATCATCATGGCTGCTGTGGTGGCAGTATTTTTTCTGTACCTATCAGATTCCAGAAAAAGCATATTTACAGAAAGACTTGGCGATATGACGTTGACAAGATACGAAACTGGCGAGGTTGCTGCACAGCAGATATCGAACATGTACGGACTAAAGGATATACCCCTTGCAAAAGGGTACTTTGCAGTTTACAGCGGCAAGAAAGGCATCATGCGTATCTGGGTCGCTGAAGCCACAGATCATAGTGCTGCAAATGATGCCTTCAGCGCGATGAATTCCATGCTCGGAGGTTCATCAGGGCACGAAGGGCATGAATACTCAGGCGATGTTGGGCAGATAGACTCGCATAAAGGGCACGGCGATGCAGGTACTATGAATGGCACCATACCTGTTAAATTGGATATTATGGAGTTTGTGAAGCCCGATGTATATATGATGAGAGCAAATAACGAATATAATTACTATTATTTTAAAATGGATTATAAGATGGGAAGAGTCTTCTGGATAATTTTTGATTCTGCAGATACTGGTTATCAATTGTCTATCGTGAAGCAGGCTGTGGTGGATATATAGGAGAAGCTATGGGAAAAAACAGAACTGAAATATACCTTGCAATATTCATAATCGCAGTAATAGCAGTTACTGCGGCAGCTTACCTGCTTACCCAGGAAAAAAGCAGCACAAGCATGTTCCCTGACAAACTGGGCGATATGAGCCTTGCTCTTTACAGGGATGGAGATATTGCAATGACAGAAGTAAAAGGACTGCACCGCAATAATCCGGGCGTAGTAATAGAGAACGCATACGTGGCGAACTACAGGGGTACGCCTCCCAGTAAAGCCAAATTCTGGGTATCAGAATCAAAAACAAGCGAAGAAGCATTATCTCTTCTTGCATCTATGAACAGCAGTGTAGGAAAAACCGGGATGTTCAGTAATTCCACGCCTATGGATATAGAAGGAATTACTGTTTATTTTGTGAGTGGAAAACCGGAACTTGGTCTGTATCATTACTTCTATGTCAAAGATAAAAGAGTATTCTGTATACAGAAAGATAATCCTGATGAAGCATACAGACTCAACTTCGTGAGAGAGGCCATAAAACGGATTTAACTCAATGAAACGAAGAAAAACCAGTATTTTTTTGATAGTTGCTCTTGCTGCAATTATAATTGCATCTGTTGTAATCTTATCTTTGAGTCAGAAGACATTTTTTCCAGACAAACTTGGTGACATGGAACTCAAACTTCATAGGGAAGGTGATATTGCTATTAATGAGATTAAAAAGTCGCACTCTGCAAAGGATAATGTCCTTCCGGATGAAGCCCACATAGCGCTCTACAGGAATAGCGAAGGCAACAGGGCAACAGTATCTGTAACATCAGCAAACACGGAAAAGAGAGCGGTCGAAAAGGTAGATAACATGACAAAAGGAATGGGGGGAATGTTTGGCATTCCGGAAATCCTGGAACTAAATGGTTTGAAAATCTATTATACCGAGGGCGGCGGAGAGTATCACTACTATTACTCAAAAAACAATCTTGTGATCTGGATAGCTGTAAACAACCCTGACAGAACATACCGTTCAGGACTTATCGATGAAGCAGTAAAAAGCATAGATGGATAATTAATAGAGTTCTTCAAACCCGAACCTATCGTCCTCAATACTCAATATCATCAGATTAGTTCATTTGCACGCTATTATCTCATCACTTCTTTTTTAAATAGATGATGCAAGTATCGCCTTCATTTTCAATCCTAAGGATTCTGTCGCCAGATTTTTTAGTCCATGCGTCGATATTCTCGAGAGCATCAGGATCATTTGCAACTACCTTTATTACCCCACCGCTGGCTATCTGCTCCGCAAGCCATTTTGTCCTTATGAAGGGGTAGGGGCATGCTTCGCCTCTTACATCCAATACTACATCTGGTGTTATCTCTGCCATTAGAACATCTCTATGATAATTAAAAATAGATTCTAATCTTTCATGTGAGTTGCGCTTTATAAAGTTAAAATAAAAATGCACCTGAGTTTATTATTTGAAAATACAAAATAATTTCGTTGGTTTTAGAATTATTGCATATCAAGCTTTTACGAGCAGCTTCATATATTTCTTTTCAAATTCATCCTGACATGTATGGCAGCAGAAGAAATAGTCTTTGTCATCGAATTTCTTTCTGACTGCATCTCCTGTCACTTTCTTATTGCAATAGGCACAGGTTAAGGTTATACTGGACAATACAAGCGGTATGGTTGTTTCTTTTCTAAATGTTGTTTTTACCGACATAACGCGGAGATTGTTTACATCCATGAGGTCTATCCTGTCCTGAATTGTCAGGATGCGCCGTATATCCCCTGCTATTATCAGTATCTATTGCAAACTTCGTTATAATACCGGGTTCAATCAGCCTATCCACACGACTTTTGATGGTGGGTACGCTTGTCAGACAAGCTTTGCTATCTCCTGAAACGATTTCCTGTTATTGTCCTGCAGATGAGTTAATATCTTGATATCGAGATTATCAGGTTCTACTATAGTATTACTTTACAGGCAGTGTAACATAGGTACTTTATGTTTATTTTTACAGATTTTTCATGCGTTTGATAGAAACAATCTTATCAGCCAGTTTCTCATTTTCCATGCGTAAGATTATAAGCGAAACAAGGAGAAGGGTAAATGCAATAATATTTACAAGGACAGTACCAATCAGAATATCTCCGCTGATGCCTCCACCTCCAGGTCCTACCACAACCGGGTGAACAGTTGCTCTATTCCACAGCCTGATGGACAGGAAACTCAAAGGAACACTTATAAAACCAAAAGTGCCAAAAACCGCTGAGAGTCTTGCGCGTTTCTCATTTTCATCTATGGACCTTCTGACCATAAGATAAGATAAATATATCAAAAAAAGGACAAGCGATGTGTTCAGCCTGACATCCCATGTTATCCAGAACTCACCCCAGGCTGATTTTGCCCATATTGAGCCTGTAATAAGAGTGAGGGCTGCAAATATTACTCCGATTTCTGAGGCCGCAACTGCTCTCGTATCCCATATCTCCCGTTTTGTTCTAAGATATATTATACCGGAAACAAATACAATGGCGAAAGCCACATATGCAGTGACAGCTATTGGAACATGGAAATAAAATATCTTAAAGTTTGCAGGATCCCCAGCTGCATCCATGGGGTCTATGGGAATAGGGGCGATGAAAAATATCAGGTAGATTGAAACAACTACCGATACTGCTGTTAATGCAAAAAATATTTTTTTAAACATGTTTAACGATATGTTGTTTAAGTTTCTTCACTATATTAATTTCCATTTACAAAAACGATTAAATATTTCTTATTTTTTTATATTTTTTAAGCAAAAACCACTTAAAGGATTCCTTACAGTTTATTTGTGCATATATTTTTCCATCGGTAAAGGTTAAAATGACCCCTGATCAAAAACATAATATCCTTATTTTCTTGCTCGTTATGGCTTTTTTCACAGGTGCAACAATTCAATTAAGCGAAGGGTCTGTGCTTATCGGGGTTGTGATGTTCCTGATAGCTCTTGCACTTACTACAAAAATACGACTCAGCGGCACATATATTACAAAAAGGTCAAAATTTTTCATTGTGCTGGGCGTGTTTATTGTGCTCGCGGATGTTGCTTATAATCTGAAAGCAATGAACCAGCTTGGTACGCTGGACTCGATGACCTTCTTCATGGGTGCATCTTTTATAGCATACGGCACAAGCCAATACAGGCGGATAGGTGAATTTGGGATATATATGTCCGGAACTTTCATATTGTTGTTCTTGATATTCTATTCGATTCTTCCCTCGCTGAACAATAATTTCATTCACGATTTTGACCATTACCTTGTATTGCTTCCTTCCCTTGCCATCGCTAATGTTTTCTCAAATATGGACATACATGTTGTTGCGACTGAGACTGTTCATTTCAAAGGCTTTGAAGATGCTACTGTCGTGGTTGGGGGTCCATGCTCAGGTCTCTATTCCATGTTTCTGCTGATCGGCATCATTGCAGGATATACCAAGATGGAGGGCCTGAAGGATAAACGGAGGATAATTTTATTAGTTATTCTGGCGACATTTGTTGCATACATAGCCAATATGGTAAGGGTAGCAGTTCTCTACAAGGTGGGATACTTTTATGGGATAGAAAAGATGATGTTTGTTCATGTATGGCTGGGTTGGATAATTTTCATAATAATAGCCTTTGGTATCATGATGATTTTGAATCGAACAAAATAATAGGCATAGAAATGATATTTAATTTAGAGTTTTCAATACAATCCCTTATACCTTTAATAACCACACTGATAAGCCTATTTTTTACCATCTCTGTTTTTCGCCAGTATTCACAAAGGAGGAAAGTATACCAGTTTATCTGGGGAACAGGACTCCTCATTTTTTCATTTACCACTCTATTTGAGTTTATTTCTGAAATCTATGGATGGACTATACCTATGTATCGGGCTTACTATGCATTAATAGCCTCTCTTGTTGCTATTCTGGGGTTAGGGACAGTTTATCTTTTCAACAGGCGCGCTGGAAGATATTTAACTCTTTATTTTGTGGTAGTTATAGCTACTCTTATTATATCAACTTTTAATGCCGATATTGCTTCTGAAAAACTGAAAGAAAAAACAGTAGGAGGCAGTGCCATGCCCGCAAATGTTAGAATGATCTCCCCATTTCTAACAATTCCCGGTTCCATCGCATTAATCGGCGGTGCGTTATATTCCTGGTATATAGCACGAAGAAGCTATAACTTATTCATCGCAATAGGTGCCCTTCTTGTGGCATCCGGAGGTAGTCTATCCAGATTCGGCATGGAATGGACACTGTATATGCTTGAATTGCTTGGCGTTGCTGTAATGTATATCGGATTTATTAAAAGTGAAGATGTAATAAAGAAGCGCATTTAGTTTCATTTTATTTAAAAAAGCGACCTCAATACTGAACATTAAACAAACTTCTGAAATGGGAAATATTCAAAATTTAAAGGAAAAACCAATTAAATAAGATAGAATATAGTTAATATTAACTACCCATGATTCCGTGAGGAGAAAATTATGAATAAACTGTATAAAAAAATCTTGGTAGCAACGGATGGATCAGGTTACACCAAGAAAGCGACTAACCATGCAATAGAGCTTGCAAAACTTTCTGGAGCGGAACTTCATGCGATTTATGTGATAGACACAAGATATGGTTGTGGTCCAGAATCCTGCATTCTTACCGATACATCCCCTGAGAGATGGTGATGAAATAA
>VEPD01000273.1 GCA_012027035.1 Ruminiclostridium sp.
CTGCTGCACAATTTGCAACAGCTTTTATTCTCCATTAGAGTTAGCACCATTTTTTAATGTCTGATACCAAAGTCAGGTAATATATCTGGAAATTTTGAATTATGCAACAGTTTTTTACAATGTAATTTTCTTGTAACATTTACCATACCTCCAATACGGATTCTGATGTTTGATGACCGTATTGAAATCGAAAATCCGGGTGGATTATATGGCAGGGGTACTATCGAAAAATTGGGCAAGGTCGGTCTTGACACAAGAAATCCGTACATTGCTGGAGCATTGGAGATTATAATTGATTTGAAAACCGATATTCGGGCGTCCCAACCATGCGACGTGAAATGGCCGTAAGTGATCTGAAGCCGCCGATATTTGAGAGCAGTCAGGGCGCGTTCAAGGTTATACTCTATAACGAAACGTTGTCCTACAACAAGGACGTCATAACTGACGAAGCGGTCATTGCTTTCTGTGCAGTCCCGCGTAGCCGCGAGGAACTAGCACAGGAGTTTGGTTTCAGCACTCCGACCTACTTTCTGAAAAATCATGTCAAACCATTGGTTGAACAGGGGAAACTTGCTTTGACTTTACTGGATGCGCCCAAATCCAAGAATCAGAAATATGTTGCCATTAAGCGATAGTCACTCATTCTTACACTTGACTTAACCTTATCGAGCGTATTGGCAAACTACTGGTAGCCCTTTTTTCAAACAAGCTTCCTGACAGGATTGTCAGTCGGAGTGATTACCCTGAAATACTTGAAGTGGCCTTTTCAAAACCGAAGTTCTTCCCGGATATTTTGATAGCATATTCCGGCTGATAAGTCTCCATATATACCCCTGAACTTTTTCCTTTGTATTTTCTGCTGATTTAACCTCAGCGGAATTTGCTGTAAATGATTGCGTAGATAATACCTCTATTCAAGATTCGGAATATTTTTAATCCGTAATATCCACTATGCCCTAATTCTTACTTGAAATTGTTCATGGTTCCTGCTTTATCAATGTCCTTAATAAATATAAAACAGCTTGATCGTTTTCCCAAATTTGTCTGAATAAATCCTTCAACGTTTCCTGCCTGGCTTTATCAAGCATCATTTGACTGATGAGGTTTGGCAGGCGAAAATCAGTATGGGGGCCTATGCCAAGCTGGGCCCAGATTTTCCAACATATATCGTGTATTTCAAAACAATGGCCAGCACATTCCCGTAAGACTTCCCGTTCCTTTTGGCCTTTTGCTTCATTCTGCAAAGTTGAGGTGAAGCACTCTCCTGCATGCCAGCGGGCTTCCATCATATACCTGTGAGTGTTGTTTAAGAAATCAGCCACACCACGGGCATTTTCAGGCGTAATTGAATCTATCATCAGAGGAAGTATAGACTTCACGCCGTTATCGGGTGCTTCTAACTGGTTGATAACCCTTTTGATGAGTTCATTGAAACTGAGTTTTTCTGTCTTGCCTTCTATAATTACTATATTTTCAATATATTTAAACCAGCCAGTTAACACAAAAAGCCCATCTTCCATATACAACAGGTCTCCTGCTGCAAATGAGACTTTACCTTCTTTATAATGGCGGCTTGCATCCAAGCCGTAAATCGCCCCTGTTTCCTCGTTAAAGCCGGTTATAACACTCCATCCCGAACCTTGGCCAAGTTTTATCAGTACAGGCTTGTCAGTCCTAATAGATTCCTTGATCTGCCGGAATATTTCTTTTTCACCCATATTTTTTTGCGGGCAGGTATATGCTATCCCTATTGCTTTTATGGCAAAATCCAGCCTGTCTTCTAATAATGGCGGCATTATGCCGGGAATTATTTTTAAGTTATAGTTTCCATTTTCGTTGCGGTCCGCTATCATAAACCCAACGCCTGACACAGTGACCAGGAAATGATAAAGACTCAGGTGGTGTTTATGAATATTTGGCTTATCTCCGCAATCTCCGCAACCTTTACATACCCCATTTAGCTTATGGCAATAATATGGGGTAGACTCGCTAATGTTATCGAGCTTTAGCAGAACTGTTGTTAACGCGCAAAAAAGCAAATTGCTTTGTGCGTCGTCAATATAAAAAGGGGCCACCCCCTCAATCCGCATATCCGGCAGCTTGACAGTTGACGGTAGTTCTATTTCAGGTTTTACAGTAGGTTCGGTTGAAGTAAATATAACCGCCTTTTCTCTATCAAGCATAGCTTGTTCAATCTCTTCCGATTCCACGAGATAAACACCATAATCCATAATTACCTTGCCATCACTGTCTGGAATGAAAAAGCGGGTATTGTCATAACGTTGAAAGCTCCATTGGCATGTCTCGCCATTAAAATCCATTCTGAATGTATTGCCGGCGTCTAATAACTTTTTTTTGCATTTATCAAAGGAGACATTTGAAAATATCTCACCGGTATACCTATAGCCACGCATCCAGCACATACCCACAATTCCGGGTGGGAAATCCATAAAAGAAAAACCTTCCGGCACAGTTGTATTTTCAGGAGCAAATACACCGATCCACCATGCCATCGTCCCCTTGTTCTCATAGGCACAGAGCGCGGTATATTCATGCCCCGGAAAGCCTCCCAAATTAAACAAAAAATTGAACCAGCCATTTTGAAACCATTCGTTAAACCTGTCGTCCAGCATTCCCGCAGCGTTCAGGTCAACAGAAGTATATCGTTTTCCTACCAACCTGAAAGCAGGCATACGCTCATAATACATATTTACGATTTGCATACCGCTGTTTTCGTCATATGATTCCATTGCTACATCCCCCTTTATAGACATATAGAAAGAAATACGTGGAAACGGCTTTAGCTCAACGCATCCACTCCTCACTGCTGACGGCGGCAGTCCATAAATTTCTTTAAACGCCCTTGTAAAAGCGTCCGGTGAGTCATAGCCGAATTTAAGCGCAACGTCAATTACCTTTGCATCACTGGTTTGCAACTCAATCGCAGCCAGGCTCAACCGTCGCCTTCTTATATATTCTGAAACAGATATATCCGTTACAATCGAAAAAGTTTTTTGAAAACCCGTTACAGACTGATAAATCAATTGAGCAGCTTTATCCATATCGATCTTGTCGGCAAGATTGTTTTCGATATATTCAATCACCCGGTTCATACGGTCATGCCAACCCATGCGCACCCCCTCCTTGTATACCATTTTACCACAAATAAAAAGTGCTTACCCTTCAATTTCTATTCGGAAATGCAGGGTTTCTGATACTACTTTTTATTAAGTTATCAACGACTCATGCCGAAGCCATGCTTCTCGTATATAATAAAAAAATGAAATCTGCGCTGAAATGGTCAAAATTATATACAACCAAATCGGGGGCGCCTGATATTAATATGGAGTATGATGAAAGCGACCTCGATACCGACGCAGAAACAAAGGAAGATGAGGTCTGAAGGCTCGGGGGAGCGCGTAAAGATCCCCGCTCTGCAGCTTATCCTATAGTATTGCTCGTCAAAAAGCCTTGCTTGACGTTTTCCTCTGTCACGGCCAGGGCATTTCACCCCGCAACTTTTCTATCTGCTCGTCATATTCGGTGGACACATTCTTGGTGAAGTAACTTCTCCGATGGCTCGTATGACGTTCTCGCGGAAGGCTCCGACAAACTCGCCGCGGTTTTTCACGACGTTGTTAATGGCGGTCATTATCGCTTCAACAGGACGTCCTCCTTGAACGTGAGGGAGTGCTTGCAGTTCTTGATTCCGTTCTTCAGGCGGTTCTCGCATCGCCACACAGCGCTTTTCTTACCGTATTCAGACCATCCTGCCTTCAGATAAACCGGTCTGATATAGGGCATGATATTGACCCCCTCAGAATTTCAGCAACTACTTGATTATGTTTTTTATATCCATCATCGCATAAACAATTCTACGGATTTCTACTTCATGCTCTGTTACAACATAGAACACCAGGTAATTTTTTACAGTCAACGTCCGGTATTCATCCTCAAGCGGTTCTATCGGTTGATACACCCTACAAGAGAAAGGAAATCTTTGAAGCCTTTGAATGGAACGCTCAAGAGCGTCAACCAAATCCATAGCAGCCTTTGGCGCTTTTAGGTTATCGGCAATATAATTTATTATATCCCTCAAATCCTTTTGCGCTAAAGGCAGGTACTTCAATTTATACATTATTCTCTCCTGCCTTATCAGCAAGGCGCGCTCTTAAATCTGAAAACACTTCTTCATGTGAATAGCGTACATCCGTAGATTTCGCTTCCATTTCCGCTTCTTTTAACTTGAGATAAATTTCACTTTCAAAGAGTTTGCGCTCATACGCTTCTATGCTCATAACGACCATATCGCCGTATCCGTTTTTCGTAAGATAAACCGGTTCTGATGTTTCATGTACAATCCTTGAAATCTCCGCAAAACTATTTCGCAAATCTGAAACTGGTCTGATTTGTGGCATGAAATTCACTCCTTATGATTTTATTAGCATAATATTATCATAATTATGCTAAATCGTCAATTCATATGAATGGTAAACTTGTAAAGTGAATGGTAAACTATTCTATACACCTCTCGACAAACTGTCCGGATTTAAACTGGTAAACTAAAAGGGACCAAAAATGGCAAAGAAAATTCCCCCACCTAATATAGCCTTTCTGGTATAGTGTTAGACGACATTATACTTGGGAGGCGGAAAGGTAATGGTGAAAGGGAAGATGTTCAATGAAATACAAGCTTACAAGCAAATAGGGTATAC
>VEPD01000418.1 GCA_012027035.1 Ruminiclostridium sp.
AGCATGTGACGAGTGTTATGCCGTATCAAATGCGGTTGAGCAATTAAAGGAAAAGGCCTCCGGTATTATTGATTGTAATAATTCAGATGGCGTTGCAAGGTTCATTTCTGAAAGAGAAGACAGTTTTTATGATTTCTATGAAAAGCATATATTGCAGGTGTAGAGATGAAAATACAGTCATTATTTGATTACTGCCTTTCAAAAGAAGGCGCATATCTTGACTTTCCGTTTGGGAAGATGTCTGCTGTTATTAAAATTATGAATCAGAAAACGTATGAAAAGATTGAAAAATATATGCTGTCATGTATGAATGATGGCGCACATGATAATCAGCACATTTATCGCGTATTATATTCTGCTTTGGACATAGCTGATGGGTTTACCGTGGATAGGGATGTTCTGATAGCCGCGTCATTATTGCATGACATTGGGCGGGATGCCCAGTTTAAAAATCCAGAATGCGATCATGCAATTGTTGGCGCTGAAATGGCTTGTAAATTTTTATTGGAAATCGGTTGGGACAAGAATAAAGCTTTTCAGGTAAAGACCTGTATTGAGACACATCGTTTCAGAAACGGCAATCCGCCGACAAGTATTGAAGCAAAGATTCTTTATGATGCGGATAAACTTGATGCAACCGGGACAATGGGTATAGCAAGGACGCTGGCATATAAGGGGATAGTTTCCGAACCGCTTTATTATGTTGATGAAAACGGTAATGTACTTGATGATTTGACAGACAATAAGCCGTCTTTTTTCCAGGAATACAATTGGAAGCTAAAAAATGTATATGATAAATTTTTTACCGACAGGGCAAGGATGATCGCTGAAGAACGGAGAAAAGCAAGTGTAGACCTTTATGAAAGCATGTTTCGGGAGGTTTATGCGTCTCATAAAACCGGTGTACATTTATTAAAAAAAACCATAGAAGAAAGTAGATGAGACAGCAAAAAATATCAAGCATCACCAAGTAATTATATGGTAAAATAGTCCATGGTGGTGAACATGGATTGTGCCGAAAATCTACTGAATGTTATTGATTATTGTGAAAACAACCTTGACCATGAAATAAGTCTTGAAGAAATAGCCTTTAAAGCAGGTTACTCGGTATTCCACTTTTGCAGGTTGTTCCAATTGGCTACAGGATATGCGCCAAAGGAGTATATCAGTAAAAGGCGGCTTTCTAGGGCTGCCATGGAATTATATGACACCGGCAGCTATATCAGGGATATCGGTTACAAATGGGGCTTCAATTCCCATGAGAATTTTATAAGGGCATTCAAGAAGCAGTTTGGCGTATCCCCATCTCAATATAGGGAATGTAAAAGCAGCCTGAATCTGTTTCACAGGATTGAAAGAATTGAGAATAGTTTCATACATGATCTCAGCTTGACGCCTGAGTTTATTGATAAGCCGTCCTTTAAACTGGCAGGATTTTTATGCCCAATCTGGAAAGACGGAACCAACAATATTGATATACCTAAGCACTGGAACACTTATCATGGGCGCAGGCTCTATGAAAGGATAGGCGTCCGTTCCGATCCTGTATCAAGACTTGATATCGGTATGACAATAAGAGGCTATGATCATAATATTGATTGCTTTTCCTACATTATCGGCATCGAAGTGAATGATTTCAAAGGAATAAATGAAGAATGCGCAAAAATAACTGTACCTGCCGCACGATATGCGGTATTCAGGACACCTCC
This sequence comes from Ruminiclostridium sp., assembly GCA_012027035.1. Classification (GTDB taxonomy): domain Bacteria; phylum Bacillota; class Clostridia; order Acetivibrionales; family DTU013; genus MnB-11. The sequence continues at coordinate 1,710 of VEPD01000418.1, forward strand.
AGCGGATACACATACGTTTGTTAGAAATATACATATGACCTGGGGTTATATTTATAATATCTGGTTTCCTCAAACAGTCTTCAAACATACCGACACACACGAATTTGAAACCTATTGCGAGGAGTCGCGTACTTTCTCGGAAGAAATATGGATACCAATAGAAGAAAGGAAGATCTCAAAATGAAGATTCTGGAGAATGTAGATGTATACAAGGTTTATGACCCTGTATTTGAGAGCGTCCGCATAGTTATGAACTACATTGGTGAAAGCTACTCGTACCAATACATACAGGGCATATCAGGGTCGGCTTTCAGGGTTGCCACAGGATGTCCAAGCCGCCCGACCTGCTGCAACATGATGTGGATTACCGATTTCATCAGGCTGTTGGGCTATGAATACATGGAATATCCCTGCTTTGATCCAAATGGTGAAAATCTGCTGGATGAAATGGTCACTGCCGTGAGGATGCAGATAGATGCCGGAAGGCCTGCGCTTGTATGGCATGCCCTGACCAGCGCAGAATGGGATATGGTCTGTGGCTATGATGAAGAGAATAAGCTATTTTATGGCAGGGGAACAAACAGAGACTTTGAAAGCAACAACTGTGAACTGTGGGACAGAGCGGCATCCGCTGCAAAAATATGCCCGGCTTTCGGCACTATAACTATAGGTGCAAAGACCGGAACCTTGGATGCAAGGAAAGCTGAAATAACAGCATTGCGTGACTCTGTCACCCATGCCCGGACAGTGAAAGATAAACCGGAGGCTGGCGGATGGTATTCATATGAAGGAATCCAGAGCTTGAGGAAGTGGTCCGAGGCTTATTCCAATCCGGGTAAAGTAAGGGATCTGGCTGACGCTTACTGCTTTCAGGTTTATCGCTCTACCCATGGAACTGCTGCCGGATTTCTCAGAGAGATTGCCCCCAATTATTCTGCATCAGCCGGTGAACTGCTTCTGAAAGCAGCAGAGATTATGGAGAAAGAGGCAAAAATTTTCTCACAATGCTCACCATACCTTGGATTTGATTCTCCCTGGGGAGTAGATGAGGAAAGGAGCCGAATGGTGGCGCCATTACTTCGTGAGACAGCCGATCTGTACGAAAAAGCGGTGGAAACCCTGGAAAAGGCATTAGCGGTTATTGAGTGAAAATTACTTTTCAACCTGCAGGAGAATTATTTCAAAAGATGCGTTATTAATTCTTAATTATCAATCAAAAGAGCTTCAAGAATGAGGCTTATTTTTTTATAAAAAATAGCACGCATTATCAAAAATAATCAGCCGGATATTGTACAATAGTTTTAAGAAAATTTTCTTAGAGGCTTGAAAAGGAATGGACTATTATAACAGGATACAAAACGCCATAGAGTTTATCGAAAACAATCTTGACGAGGAGCTGGATATTGCAGATATTGCTTCGAAAGCTTATTTTTCGCCTTTCCACTTTCAAAGGCTTTTTCAGGCAATATCAGGGTTTGGCGTACAGGAGTATATAAGAAAGAGGAGAATGACAGAGGCTGCAGCCTTACTGAAAACGACTGACAAAAACATTCTGGAGATAGCTGTTACTTTCCAATACGGGTCCCAGGAAGCATTTGCACGTGCTTTTGAAAGCTTTTTCGGTATGACTCCGGCTAAATACCGGAAGATGGAATTCACTATCAATCAATTGGACAAAATCAATTTTCTGGATTTCAGAAACAGTATAAAAGGAGTTGTGGATATGAACATACCTGATATTATTCAACTTGATAAAATTCATATCATTGGTTATGAATACAAAACAAATCTGAATGACGAAAAATACTTCGAGGAAATCCCCGCGTTTTATGATGATTTCGGTAAAAATCAATACTATACACGGATCCCCGGCAGAATCTCACCTGCATTTCCTTACGGCATAGGATGCAACTATCATGATGACGGCAGCTTCTCATTTATTGTAGGAGAATCAGTGAGTCAGCCCGTCAATGAATTAGACGAAGGTTTTGTCAATTTTGAAATACCCGGAGGCAAATATGCGGAGTTTAAAGTAAACGGCCCGGTTGGAATAGCGCAGAATACCTGGAGATATATCTATGGTACATGGCTGCCGAATTCCAATTATGAACGTAGAGAGGGACCTGATTTTGAGGTTACCGACGTCTGCAATTCGTCATATCCGGATAACATGAATATGAAAATATATATACCAGTAAAATAAGATTGTATTGCTAATAATGCAGCAGAGTGGAAAGTGCAATTGGCGCCACTTGAAAAACTCGGGATGAAGGTTGTTTATAAGGGCTAAGGTTCAATCAGAAAAAACCCTGATGGTACTCCTTTTGAATTTGCCGGCTGCAAAATGGAAATAACAAAGGAAAAGTGGAAGAAACTTCGTAATCTATAAATCTTCAAAATAGCAATAAAAAAACTGCCATATAAAACGGCAGTTTTTTTATTACTGGAGCAAATATTATCGTTGACATATAACATAAACAAAAATATAATATGTTTATAATTTGGATAAACATAGTAGAAGGTGTAAAATGATAGACAGGCTTTTAAGTATGACCATTGAGGAAATCAAAAGTGGCTACTCCTTTGATAGCCGAACAGATAACTACATTTGCAATATTTGTGGTAAGAAATTAGAAAATGGAGAGATATTCAAGATTAATGACAGATACTTTGATGCAGGCAGGATGATAAAACTACATATTCAAAATGAGCATACAGATATGCTGGATATACTTTGTTCCTGTGATAAAAAATATACCGGAATAACTGAAAATCAAAAAGAACTGCTTAACATGATATTTTCAGGTATGACAGATAATGAAATTGCC
>VEPD01000348.1 GCA_012027035.1 Ruminiclostridium sp.
GCGAGATTGCCACGCTCCGCTCGCAATGACATAAATATAACTTTGTCATTCCGAGGAGCGGTAGCGACGTGGGAATCTCACGGGGTGGGAAAGTTGAGTAAGTAACCGGAAAGGGTGGCTGTTGGAGAGGATCAGATTCTCTGAAGGTTGCCGGTTGCAGCATGAAATTTTTTAGTAACAAAATAACCAATGACAGGTGAGGTCTATGTTTGCAATAACTGATAAAGAGTTTAGAAAACTGGCGGATTATATAAAAGTAAATTATGGCATCAACTTGAAAAAAGAGAAACAATCCCTTATAACAGGGAGACTCTATAATATACTTGCTCAAAAAAATTTTAACGGGTTTTCTGAATATTATGAGTATGTTGTCTCGGATAAAACCGGGGAAGCAGCGGTAACTCTGATAGACAAAATCACTACCAATCATACTTTTTTCATGAGGGAAGCAGACCATTTTTATTTCTTTAGAGACAAGGTACTGCCGCACCTTGCAAATGCTGTGAAAGAGAAAGACCTGCGCATTTGGAGTGCAGGTTGTTCCTCCGGAGAAGAGCCATATACTCTGGCAATGCTTCTGGAGGAATTTTTCGGAAAAGAAAAGAAGTGGTGGGATACAAAAGTGCTGGCTACCGATATTTCCGGCAAAGTGCTTGAGGAAGCGGCAAAAGGTATATACAGGGATGAAGAGATTGCAACACTCCCCAACAGTTGGAAGCTGGGTTATTTTAAGAAATCCGATAACGAAAAGTCTGTTCTTGCCGACAATATAAGAAATGAAGTTATTTTCAGGAAATTCAATCTTATGGATAAGGTGTTCCCTTTTAAAAAGAAATTTCATGTGATATTCTGTAGGAATGTGATGATTTATTTTGATGATAAAACAAAATGGGAATTGGTCAATAAGTTCTATGACATGACTGAATGCGGCGGTTACTTGTTTGTCGGACATTCTGAATCTCTAAATCGCGAAGAGACAAAGTACAGGTATATTATGCCCGCAGTTTACAGGAAAGAATAAAGGGGTGATACAGTGCAGCCTGGGAAAAAGATCAGAGTATTGATAGTTGACGACAGTATCGTGTTCAGAGAAGTATTATCACGGGGAATTTCCTCCGACCCGAATATAGAAGTAGCAGCTACAGCTGTCGATCCATTTGACGCCAGGGATAAGATTGTTCAATTTGAGCCTGATGTTATGACCTGCGATGTGGAAATGCCTAAAATGAACGGGATCGAGTTCATAAGGAGGCTGATGCCGCAGCATCCCTTGCCGGTTATTGTGGTAAGTACGATAAGTAATGCGGTTTTCGATGCCATGAATGCCGGGGCAATTGATTTTGTGACCAAGCCGGATGAAAGATCGGTGAAAAACGTTGAAAGCTTTATTAATGAGATGATATTGAAAATAAAGGTAGCTTCCAATGCTAAAGTTTTACATTTTAAAACAGGAGATTTCATACAAAAGGCAATTGACAATAAAAATGCCGATATTTACAGGATAATAGCAATTGGTGCTTCTACAGGAGGAACCGAAGCTATCCATAATGTGATGAAGCACTTACCGGGGAGTATACCTGGAATTGTGATCGTTCAGCATATACCACCTGTTTTTTCCCGTATGTTTGCTGAAAGACTTAACACTTCAACCGCTCTGGAGGTTAAAGAAGCCAGAACCGGTGATTATATTGAAAAGGGGCATGCGCTGGTAGCTCCCGGAGACCAGCATATGAGAATTCATAGAATTGGTGGTAAATATAGAGTCGAATGCTTTGCGAGTGATAAAGTGAATGGACACTGCCCTTCTGTTGACGTCCTGTTTGAATCTGTAGCAAAAGAAGCAGGTGACAGGGCTATCGGCGTCATACTGACGGGTATGGGATATGATGGCGCCAAAGGATTGCTTTCCATGAGAGAAAAAGGTGCAAGGACAATAGGGCAGAATGAAAGTTCTTCTGTGGTATATGGGATGCCAAGGGTTGCTTTTAACATTGGAGCGGTTGAAAAACAGGCATCGTTGGAAGGGATCCCCGGTTTGATTTATTCATTGTTAGGTGAGAAGTGATGTCCCGTGATAAAATTGGCAAAAGCCCGAATAACTTTATTTATCCGGGCTTGACTGTGTCATAAATGGTATCACCGCAACATAAATGTCTATGGGTGGGTGTTTATGATGATTATCATAATTGGTAGAAAACCTCTAAAGATCGCTGTAATTGCTATTCTGGTATGCTCTCTTGGTTTTATTTTCTACAGTTATATAGCAAATGAAAATATCAGGAAGGCATATGAGCCAAAAATATGTATTGTAGATCAATCAGGCAAGAGCAGCCTTGCTTCTTTTCTCAATTCTATGGGGGTTTCATTTTATGGGCAAAAGGATTTAGAAATCTTTGATATATATAAGGGTAAAGTGGTAAAAAGGATTAAGCCCGATTCTGTAATAAATAAAGTGGTTGAGGGCCATCTTGAAGGAATCACAGGCATGTATGCCAAAGTAAAAGCCTTTCCCGACAAAGGATATATAATAAGAATACCTTTGGAACCTCCAATAAAAATACAAAGCAAATGGCTGAATGTCTATGGGATAAATTCCGTAGATGAGGTCTTTATCCTGTTTCCTGAACAGGGAGTGCCGTATCTGCTGGTACTGGATGAAAAGAAAAGACCGCTTTTCTATAACTTTGAAGGCAACACAGATTATTTGATGGAAAAGTTAGGCTATTGATTATCCCATTCATGGTAACCCTCCCAAAAAATATAATATCAATTGTTAAATATATTAACAAAATATGGATAAATATTCCACCATGAACGTTTACCCAAAAAGATATCGTAGCGAATAGGCCTTAATAATCACTCATGGTTATGTATATGCCTGTGGTGAATATCCGGCGTATGTGAATGCGTATGATTCATCTCTTCATGTACATGTCGATGTGAATGCTCCTTACCTGCGTCTCCTCTATGTTCGTGAATATGATGCAGATCAATATGTATGTGCCTGTGCTCATGTTCCGTTCTTTCATGTTTATGCTTATGCAAATGATTTTCCCACAGGATGAATACTGCGCCTGCAATCATTACAGGTAAGGAAAATATATAGTTTATTCCCGGCCATTCTCTAAACAAAATAAGAGATATAGCAGTTCCTGCAAAGGGCGCTGAACCGAAAAAGGCGCTTGTCCTCGCAGCACCAAGGCTTCGCATGGCTAGTATGAATAGGACGATGCTGATACCGTAACTGAAAAAACCGAGGACTAATGCCGCAAAAATATTAATTAGGCTGGGGATGGTATTTCCGGTTGATAAAGCAATGATTAATGATATAGTACCAGCAGCGATTCCTTTAATAATGACGATTGACAGAGGATCTTTGGCCGAAATATTTCTGGTAAAATTATTATCCATACCCCAGAAAATACATGAGAGAACTACTCCTGCAGCGCCAACAGAAAACCCCCAGACTCCTTTTGTGTCCCACGTAAGAATCACACTTGCCAACGTTATGAATGCAACTGCAGTCCAGATCCACTTTCCCAATGCTTCTCTGAAAGCTACTGCTGCAATTATGCTGGTCGAAACCCCTTCAAAATTAAGAAGTAATGATGCAGTTGCAGCCGGTGTGTTTTTCAGGCTGAACATCAAAATAATGGGTGCTGCTACTCCTCCGGCAAGTATGGCTCCTGCAAGCCACGGCATATCTTTTAAAGTAAGACCGGCTTCCATTGAAGGCTGTTTTGCAGAAAATTTCTGTAGTCCTCTGTATATGAAAAGACCAAAGCCGCAGCCCAGATATAAAAGTGCAGCCAACATTACAGGGTCAATGTCCCCTGTAAGTAATTTAGCCAAAGGAGCGCTTGACCCAAATAATACAGCAGCTATGATTGCTTGCATTTTTGGATAAATAATATCATTTTTCATTGAAGAAATTCCAATCAGCATTTATCACAACATAGTTTACATACTCATTTTACCACTTTCTATTTTACAAAAGAAGGTTTCGGAAGTAATTGATTTTATAAAAGGGGGCGCTGTTGCGTAATTGGTAAATGAAAAAGTGTCTTCCTATGATTTTCTGATAGAACCATGGAAGACACTTTTTTGCTCTTTGCTTTAACCTAATATAACAACATAATTCAAGCAGGGATGGTTCTTTACTTGCTTTTGCCTGCGCAAGTTGAGAACCGTCCCCGCTTGCGTTGTTGTTTTCTGCTGCTACTTGTTTTCGGGGTTCCACGCGGCAAGTTTTTCATAAGATCCAAATCTGTCAGCTGCATCTCGTTCAGCCGCTTCAAACAATTTTTCAGCTCTTTCCGGGAATGTCCTGGTAAGGGATGAATAGCGTACTTCTCCCATCAGAAATTCCTTGAAGGATGCCGTAGGTGCCTTGGAATCAAGCACGAACGGGTTTTTACCCTGATCCTTGAGCAAGGGATTGTACCTGTATAAATGCCAGTAACCCGCTTCAACTGCCTTCTTCTCTTCAAGCTGGGAACAGCTCATGCCCGCTTTTATTCCGTGGTTGATGCATGGCGCAAAAGCGATTACCAGGGATGGTCCGGGATAGCTTTCAGCTTCCACTAAAGTTTTTATTAGCTGGCTCTGGCTTGCGCCCATGGCTACCTGCGCTACATATACATATCCGTAGGACATGGCGATCATACCGAGATCCTTCTTCTTTGTGACCTTTCCGGATGCGGCAAATTGTGCCACCGCTCCTGTCGGCGTCGATTTTGAAGACTGTCCGCCGGTATTTGAATACACCTCCGTATCAAATACAAGCACATTTACATCCTCGCCTGACGCCAGCACATGGTCAAGGCCTCCGAAGCCGATATCATACGCCCACCCGTCGCCGCCGAAAATCCATTGGGATTTCTTGACAAGGAACTCCTTTTTGTCAAGTATATCTTTGAAAAGTTCCTTTGCTTTTGCATCCTGTCCATCGTAACCTTCCAATGCGGGGATTAAAGCAATGGCAGCCTTTTTAGAGCTCTTTGCATCATACATGCCGTTAATCCAATCCTGCAAAACCACCTTGATTTTCTCAGGAATATCAAGCTGAACAGCCTCATTGCAGAGTTTTACAACTCCTTCTCTGATTTGTTTCACACCAAGAAACATACCATAGCCAAATTCGGCATTATCTTCAAAAAGCGAATTAGCCCATGCAGGGCCATAGCCCTTGTCATTGATTGCGTAAGGCATTGCCGGAGCGCTGCCCCCCCATATGGAAGTGCACCCTGTGGCATTTGCTATCATCATCCTATCGCCAAACAACTGTGTCACCAGCTTTGCGTACGGCGTCTCGCCGCAGCCCGCACAAGCCCCTGAGAATTCCAGGAGCGGCTGCTCAAACTGGCTTCCCTTGACTGTTCCCGGATTCAAAGGATTATCTTTGACGGATAATTTCATTGCATAATTCCAATTCCCTATTTCATTCTGCTTCGTTTCAATCGGCTTCATAATCAGGCTTTTTTCTCTGGAAGGGCACACCTGGGCACAGACTCCGCAGCCGGTACAATCAAGGGCGGATACCTGAATCCTGTAGTTATAGCTTTCCAGGCCTTTTCCCATAGCTTTAACGGAAGTAAATGTTTCCGGAGCATTTTTCACCTCCTCCTGATTTATAAGGAAAGGCCTGATTGCCGCATGAGGACATACATAGGAGCACTGGGTACACTGGATACAGTTGTTAATCTGCCATTCCGGTATTTCAACAGCTATGCCGCGCTTTTCAAATTTGGCTGTACCCTGTGGGAAGGTTCCGTCCTCTCTTCCTTCAAATGCGCTGACCGGAAGCTTATCGCCTTCCTGCCTGTTGATTGGTTCAAGCACATTTTTTATAAAATCGGGGACATCCGTTTCATCCATTGTTTCGTCCTTTGCATATGCCCAGTCTGAAGGGATTTGTATCTTTCTGACAGAATTGACTCCATGGTCTACAGCAAGATAATTCATGTTGATTATCTTGTCTCCCTTTTTGCCATAAGAATCTACAATTGCCTCTTTCATATACTTTATCGCATCTTCAAGGGGAATTATGTTGGCGAGTTTGAAGAAGGCCGATTGCATAATCATATTGGTCTTGTTTCCCAGCCCGATTTCTCTTGCTATACCCACTGCATCAATCGTATAAAGGTTTATTTTATGTTGCGCCAGGAATCTTCTCATTTTACCCGGCAGCTTTTCGGAAAGCTCGCTGTCGGACCATCCGCAATCCAACAGGAAGGTTCCGCCGTCCTTAAGGTCGGAAACCATTTCATATTTGCCGACATATGAAGGATTATGGCATGCAACAAAGTCCGCCTTTTTTACTAGGTAAGTTGACCTGATGGGTTTTTTTCCAAATCTCAGATGTGAAATGGTAACACCTCCTGATTTTTTGGAATCATATGCAAAATACGCCTGGGCATACATATCTGTATGGTCGCCGATTATCTTGATAGAGTTCTTGTTGGCGCCTACGGTACCGTCGGAGCCAAAGCCCCAGAATTTGCAGCTAACTGTGCCCTCAACCGAAGTATCGATATTTTCAACCGCAGCCAGGGACAGATTTGTAACATCGTCAACTATACCTATGGTAAAATGGTTTTTGGGAGCGCCTGATTTGAGATTATCGAAGACAGCCACTATCTGATCCGGCGTAGTATCCTTCGAGCCCAGTCCGTAACGGCCTCCCACAATCAGAGGCCTGCTTCCCTGCTCATAAAAGGCGGTGCAGACGTCCTGATACAGCGGTTCACCCAGGGAACCGGGTTCCTTTGTCCTGTCCAGAACCGCTATCTTTTTCACAGAAGCGGGCACAGCAGACAGGAAATGCTTGATGGAGAAAGGCCTGTAAAGGTGTACTTTTAGTATGCCCACCTTTTCTCCCCTGGCGGCAAGATAGTCTATGGTTTCTTCAACGGTATCGCAGACGGAACCCATGGCGATGATTATCCTTTCGGCGTCGGTTGCGCCATAATAGTTGAAAAGTCCGTAATTCCTGCCGGTGATTATGCTGATTTCATTCATATAATTTTCAACAATTTCCGGCAGTGCGATATAAAATTTATTGGAAGCCTCACGGGCCTGGAAAAATATGTCCGGGTTCTGCGCTGTTCCCCTTAACACGGGGTGCTCCGGGTTCAATGCATTTTTTCTGAAGGCTTTTACGGCATCCATATCTACAAGCTTTGAAAAGGAATCATAATCAATCACTTCAATTTTCTGCAACTCATGGGATGTGCGGAAACCGTCAAAGAAATGCAGGAAAGGCACTCTTCCATTTATTGCGCTCAAGTGTGCTACACCGGCCAAATCCATGACTTCCTGCACGTTTGAAGCTGCAAGCAGGGCAAAACCGGTCTGCCGGCAGGCCATTACGTCCGAATGGTCCCCGAATATGGAAAGTGCATGGCTTGCCACTGCTCGCGCCGTTACGTGAAATACTGCCGGAAGAAGCTCGCCGGCCATTTTGTACATATTCGGTATCATAAGCAGCAGTCCCTGAGAAGCGGTGAATGTCGTTGTAAGCGCACCGGCCGCTAATGAGCCGTGAACTGTCCCGGCGGCGCCTGCTTCAGATTGAAGCTCCGCTACTCTGACCTCCTGCCCGAAAATATTTTTTCTTCCATGTGCCGCCCATTCGTCCACATGCTCTGCCATGGGTGAGGATGGCGTAATTGGAAAGATGCCTGTGACTTCAGTAAAAGCGTATGCGACATGAGCTGCCGCAGTATTGCCATCCATTGTTTTCATAACCTTTTTCATACATTCTACCTCCGGAAAATTATGTAAAAATACAAACATTAATGTATACAAAATACAACCATTATGTATTATATCACAAAGTACATCCAACTCAAAATTAATTTTAAACAAATTCTTTTCAAATATTCGTTTATTACCCGGTATGTTGGAGGCAAAATAATGTTGGAAGTTTGATAATGTGTTCAAAAATTCTTAACAATTAATTAAAACTTTATACATTAAAACTTCACAAATTATGGGTATTATATGAATACAATGATAAATCGCATGTTGGGAGGTTTTATTTATGTACGAAGATAATAACAATTACAATGATTATTATTCTCATATAACCAGGCCTAAAAAGAAAAGCAGATTTCTTGTTTATATGGCACTGGTACTGGTAACTTCGCTATTAACCAGTGCAATTGTGGGAGGCATGCTATACACCAAATTCTCGAATGAAATGGAAAAAATCAATGCGGCAAACAATAAGGCGCTTGCAGCGTCTAGCCTTGGGAACGGTAATAATAGCGGAAGCAGTATTCTTCAAACTGCGCTTGAAAAAACATCGTCCATTGCGGAAATAGCCAAAAAAGTCGGACCTGCTATTGTAGGTATACGTATGACGGTAAATACCAGTCAGTCCGGTTTCTTTAGAAATTACAACAGTGGGCAGACCGAAGGGTCCGGTATAATCATAAGCAGTGACGGATATATAATGACAAATTATCACGTCGTCCAATATGCCGATCCTAAATCCGGCAATAGCAACAATACCGTACTTGAGGTGTTCCTGCCCGATAAAAGGCAGGTGGAGGCCAGGTACATCGGTGGAGATAGCAATAATGACCTTGCTGTAGTTAAAATTGATCTTAAAGATTTACCTGTAGCAACACTGGGAGATTCTTCAAAGCTTGAGGTCGGCGAGCTTGCCGTAGCTATTGGCAACCCCCTGGGTATGGAATTCGCAGGCTCTGTTACTGCAGGAGTTATCAGCGCTTTAAACCGGACAGTAGACACAGGGGATAAAACCCTTAACCTTATTCAAACAGATGCAGCCATCAATCCGGGGAACAGCGGTGGTGCGCTTGTAAATTCCCAGGGGCAGGTAATTGGAATCAATACTATAAAAATTTCAGTGAGCGGAGTTGAAGGACTGGGATTTGCAATACCGGTAAATGATGCAAAACCCATTGTCAATCAATTGATAAACTATGGGTACGTCAAAGGCAGGCCTTTGATCGGAATATCCGGGGGAGTGGAAGTTACCAAAGCATTGGCTGAGCAATACGACCTTCCGGTTGGTATATACAGCAGAAGTGTCATATCGGGCAGCGGTGCGCAAAAGGCTGGAATTATAGAGGAAGATGTGCTGACAGGCATGGCAGGCTAAAAAATTACCACAATGAAGGAGCTTGAGGACGTCAAAAAAGGCTACAAAGCCGGTGATACGGTGGATGTAACTATTGTAAGGGACGGAAAGGAAATTTACCTGAAGCTCACCTTCACTGAGGAGAAATAGGGGCGGCCATTGGCCGCCCTCCTGATTATGCTGAAGTATAATTCATTTTGCATAGCCTGAGGCGTCAAAAGCTGCAGAGGCATTGTCACCTGTACACATACGTATGTCGGCGCCCAGTTTGCCGAAATCCCTGACAATATCCTCATAGCCGCGTTCGATGTGCTCCACGCCTGTGATACGCGTGGTTCCTTCCGCCATCAATCCTGCCAGTACCAAGCTTGTGCCTGCCCGGATATCACCTGCATGGACCCATGTACCTGTAAGCTTTCTATAGCTGTTTATTCTTGCTATGCCATTTTTTACAGTAATGTCTGCTCCCATTCTGTTCAGCTGCTCACAGTTGTTGAAGCGTTTGGGATATATCTTGTCGGAGATAACGCTTCTGCCATGAGCTTTCAGTAGAAGAACCGTTGCCGGCTGTTGGAAATCACTTTCAAACATTGGAAACTTGCCGGTTCTGATTCTTGTCGCTTTTATTCTTTTTCCCGGAGACGCCTTGATGCTGCTGTCATTGACTTCAAACCTAATACCTATCTCCGTCAGTTTATCCATGCAGGCAGTAAGATGTTCGGGAATGGTATCCTCCAAAGTGATTTCGCCGTCTGTAATTCCTGCAGCCATAAAGTAAGCGCCGGCAATCAGCCTGGCGGGAGCGGCGTTGTGGTCACAGCCGCCCAGCTGTGAAACACCATGGATTCGGATTGTCTCTGTGCCCGCCCCATGAATCCTGGCGCCCATTTTATTCAATAGAACGGCAGTATCTACAACTTCAGGGTCTTTAGCGGCATTATAAAGAATGGTTTTCCCTTTTGCCAGAACAGCGGCGAGCATAACATTTATAGTAGCTCCGCCGGTTATAATGTCAAAAAATATTTCCGTACCTGTAAGTGAATCAGCTTCAACGGTATAATAGTCCTCATGATAGGATATGCTTGCTCCGAGAGCTTTAAGGCCTTTTACATGCTGGTCGATGGGACGCGATACAAAATTATCCCCACCGGGGTATCCTATGGTTACCTTTTTCTTTTTCGCGAGAAGAGCTCCGATGAAGTAATAGGCCGCCCTAAATGCGGAGGAAAGATCTGAACTGATTTCCGGGTGCGTTATATAACGGGGATCTATGATATACGTATTACAATCTTCCTTTTTGACCTTTGCTCCGATTTCAGTCAGTATCTTACATACAACATTGATATCGGTAATATTGGGAATGCTATGTAGAACTACCGGTTCATCCGCAAGGCAACATGCTGCCAGTAACGCCAGGGAACTGTTTTTCGAGCCGGGTACGCTTATTTCTCCTCTAAGAGGGTTTGAGCAGTTTACTTCCAGCCATCTCATTCGTATAAATCCTGCTTTCTTTGCTATATATCAAGCCAACATCCTTATTATATCCCGAACTTCAGAAAAAGTTAATGATATTTTGAAGTTTTGAAAAATATTTTATTTATATTTAATAAATTCGCTTTAAGCATAAACAAAAAATAATATTTGACAAAAGCCTATAATATTTGTATAATACAAATATACACACATGCAAATAATTAGAATTTCTAATTTGAGAAGGTGGAGATATGAACCAAAGCGAACTGAATACCTTTGCTTTAACTCTACAGCAGCAGATTTACCAGCTTGTTAAAAACTATGAACTCTGTGACAAGGTATGTTTGACACAGCATAGTGTGACTTCTTCCCAGGGCTACTCTTTATTATCGCTTCCCCAGGAAGGCAGCTTAACAATGAATGAGATGAGCGAGACGATGGGGATAGCATGTAGCACTATGACACGCATAGTTGATCCTCTTGTAGACAAAAAACTGGTGCGGCGGGATCCTGACGCTGAAGACAGGCGGATAGTACGTGTCAGTCTTACAGAGCAGGGACGTGAATTGCGGTTAACCCTTGAAAAGGAATTGCAGGATTTATTCAAATACGTTTTAAGTGAAATCAAAGAAGATGAATTTCAGAATATCACCAGCTGTATGGAAAAAGTGAACAATGCATTTACAAAAGCTTGTAAGGATTGTTGTTCAATTTGACTTCTTACAGATAGAAAACGCAAATTTTTTTGCACATATACTTGGTATCAACAAATATTGTACAAGACAAATAAAGGAGGTTACATTATTATTGAATGAAGGAGCAATGAAAGGTGTTATCTGTTATTATTCCGCTACCGGAAACACTAAACTGGCATGCCTGTATATCGTCAATCATGCTAAAGGTGTCATCTTTGATCTTTTCAACATTGCAAAAGACGATGGTTTAAACCTTGGGTTATATGATGTTGTCGGTTTTGCTGCTCCAACTGATTTTATGGGGCCGCCTTTTATAGTAAAAATGTTTATTGATGGGATTGCTGTACAAAATGATAAGCCTGCTTTTGTAATTAGCACATATGGCTTTTATAGCGGTAAAACGCTGATAATATTCAAGGATTGGATAAGTAAAAAGGGTTTTAAAGTCATAGCGGGACATTCTCTTCATACTCCTGAAAATTATCCGCCTATGATTGTGAAAGGTATGAAAAGTGAACATGCTCCCGGCCTGAAAGCATTGAACAAATTTAATGATTTTATACTTGAATTGAATAGCCTTTTTAATTCAGGACATATTGACGAATTAGCAGAGGCAAAATTAAGTATTGGAATTATGAATTCATTGTCACCGGTATATCCCCGTACAAAAGCAAGGGTTGATATGGGCAATAAATATGTTGATGATTCATTATGCAGTGAATGCGGAACTTGTAAGACTGTATGCCCGTATGGAGCAATAAGGCTTGATCCGAAACCGGTTTTTAACATGGATAAATGCTATGGATGCTGGTCATGTTTTAATCACTGCCCCAATAAAGCAATTTATACGGAAAAAATACGTAATAAGGGGCATTATCCAAAGCCGATTGAAAAGCTAAGGGAAAAATTAAAATGAGTGGCTAAAACCGCAAATTTTTTTGCACATATGCTTGTAACAGACAAATGTTGTACAAGACAAATAAAGGAGGTGAAATCTATGTTGTTTAATTTTCGCAGAAACGATTCCCAGGTGGGTATCGTCATTATCTCAGGAAATTGCTGCATTCCCGGCATGGCTGTTTTTGACGAGCAGGCGCGCCGTATCGTGGAGCAGGCTGTTTCCGAAACCGGTGTTGCAGCGCAGGTTAAGGTTGTCCCGGTCAGCAAGGCTATGTTTGGGGGTCTTATCTCCGGGGAGGTCCGGAACAAGCTTATGTCTGATTACAACCAGAGCGGCAAAATCGGACTCCCTGCAGTTCTAATAAACGGGAAAATTTTTTCCAATGGCGTACCTGAAATTGAAAAATTAAAAACAGAACTTGTTCAGATTATGAACTCAAAAAAATAAAGGAGGAATCACAAATGAATGATAAATTCAAATCACTTTTAGTACCCGGGGGCGCAACCAAATATTTATTTTTCGGCGGCAAGGGGGGAGTAGGCAAGACCACTGTTTCCACAGCAACTGCGGTATGGTTTGCCGAACATGGCTATAAAACCACAATTGTATCTACAGACCCTACTGTAAGTCTATCCAGAATGTTCAACCAGGAGATTGGAGGGTCTGAGCGTGTGCCTATCCGGCATGTAGCAAACCTGTGCGGACTCAATATCAATGCGAATGACGCCAAAGGAGTCTTTCAGCAACGGCTTAACGGAGTGATGGGCCAAGTCTCAGGAACCTTTGGCAATGATGTCATCAGTACTCCATGTATGGAAGAGATGGCAACATTTGATCAATTTGTAACTTTTCTTGATGAACCCGACAGCGATGTTATTGTATTTGATACGGCTCCTACCGGGAAAACTCTGCGGGAGCTTGCCATGCCGTTTGACTGGGCGGGATTTTTGCAGAAGCAGATACAGGAAGGCAAGGAACTTGCAGGTTTGATGAACATGGATGATAATTCATTCGAGAGTCTGGAACAGGACAAAAAGCGTTA
>VEPD01000021.1 GCA_012027035.1 Ruminiclostridium sp.
CCCGGTTTTTATACCACTGAAAACAAAGTACAGGCAATTTCATTTGCAGAGAAAGTATTTCGCCGCAGAAATGAAGGTGCGCCCATAGTCAGCGTCTATGAATTTGATGAGAATATCGCATTTACCAATTGTAATATGCTTCGGTACAGCGAACCCGATGAGGCATGGTTGGATTTTGTTTTTGCACACCGCACAGGAAACTATCAGGGTAAAACATATGAGCTGATATATGGACCTGTTGCAAATGATGACGTTTTTCAGACATTCACGCTCTATTCCTTCGGGCATACACCAAAGAGGAAACATTGAAAGCGCTCAAAATTAAAAAGTTGTTTGATCAGATGGTTTTTACAACCGACCGTGCACTTTCTTATCTGAAATATATCGGTACAGTAGATATGATGGAGGGCTAAAAATGGAACAGAATAAATTACCGGGCTTGTTGGTTTTCATAGTTCCACAAATTGTGGAATTAATTATACAGGAGTACAGCTGTAACGATGAAAAGGCAACGGAAATGCTCTATGAATCGGAGCTTTATGCAGCCCTTGAAAAAGAAGAAACAAAGCTTTGGCATTTAAGTGCACATGCCCTGTTTGAGATGTATAAAGAGGAGCTTCAGACAGGCCATATTTCTTATCCGGAGGAGGCGTAATATGAGCAAGCAAGGAGAATTTCTCGTTTACTGTATTGAAATGTACAAGGCAGCCAAAAATATGACAGGCAAACAGACGGTGGATCTTTTTAAACGATACGGTGTCACTGATTATGTAACCTCCTGCTATGAAGCCCTGCATACCACTGGAACCAAATACATTGTAGAGGATATAGATTTGTTTGTGGAAGCTCGTCAGCAGAGTTGATCAAGAATGGACATAACCGAGGCATTATCGCTGATAATGCCTCGGTTGCCCCTTTTCCATATCGGTTTGGGGTATGGTTCAATAAGTCTCCCTATTAAATTGCGCCTTTTCCCAGCCTTATATTTTTCTACATTTCAGCTGCTTCTTTCTTCAACATTTCCGCCTTGTCGGTTCTTTCCCAGGAAAGCTGGATATCGGTTCTTCCAAGATGGCCATATGCCGCAGTCTGTCTGTAAATCGGCCTTCTGAGATTTAAGCTTTGGATTATTCCGGCGGGTCTAAGATCAAAATGCTTTTGAATCAGCTTGATTATCTTTTCATCAGGCAGCTTTCCGGTCCCGAATGTATCTACCATTATGGAAACCGGTTTTGCAACACCTATGGCGTATGCCAGCTGCACTTCACATTTTCTGGCCAGTCCCGCCGCTACTATATTCTTGGCTACATAACGGGCGGCATACGCTGCAGAACGGTCAACCTTTGTGGGGTCTTTCCCGGAAAAGGCGCCGCCGCCATGGCGGGCATACCCCCCATAAGTATCGACAATTATCTTCCTCCCTGTCAGGCCGGAATCACCCTGAGGGCCTCCTATAACGAATCTTCCTGTAGGATTTATCAGAAATCTGGTCTTATCGTCCATAAGAGCGGCTGGAATCACAGGCTTGATTACAATCTCTATTACATCTTTTTCTATGGCGTCGTGGGAAATATCAGGGCTGTGCTGTGTAGATATAACCACAGTGTCGATCCTTACAGGCTTGTCTCCATCATATTCGACGGTAACCTGAGATTTGCCGTCAGGCCTAAGATAATTCAAAGTGCCGTTTTTACGTACGTCAGATAGCCTTTTTACCAGCTTGTGAGCAAGAGAAATAGGCATCGGCATTAGCTCGGGAGTCTCATCACATGCAAACCCGAACATCATTCCCTGATCGCCTGCGCCGATAGCTTCAATCTGAGCGTCCGACATTTCACCTGTTTTTGCTTCCAGAGCCCTGTCCACTCCCATTGCAATATCCGGCGACTGTTCGTCAATGGAGGTTATAACAGCACAGGTCTCGCCGTCGAATCCATATTTTGCCCTGTCATAGCCTATTTCTTTGATAGTAGTGCGAACGATTTTAGGGATATCCACATAGCATCTGGTTGATATCTCGCCCATTACGAGTACCAGTCCCGTTGTTACACAAGTCTCACAGGCCACTCTGGCCATGGGATCCTCCGCATATATTGCATCCAGTACAGCATCCGATATCTGGTCGCATATTTTATCCGGATGGCCTTCAGTTACAGATTCCGATGTAAAAAGTTTTTTTGACATGTTTCTCCTCTCCTTCTTTGAGGTCCAGCCTCAATAATAATAAAGTTTTTCAAATAAAAAGCCCCTTCCCTGACAGAAGAGGCTTAATAAACTATTTTACTCATCTCTCAGGAATAAATCTCCTGCAGGAATTGGCACCGTGCCGTTTGGCCGGTTGTCGGGTTTCATAGGGCTCAGTCCCTCCACCTCTCTTGATAAGGTTTAATATTAAGTTGTCTGAATGCCACGTTTCAATGCACTATACTGGTGATGGCATTTTATATTTCATCCGGCACGTAAAGCAGGTAGTTACAAATGTATGCCATTTCCAAGGGCTATTCAACATGGAAATCTTTCTATGAATAATTTACCATACGTACATGAGAAAAGTCAAGTACTAATTTTAAGCACTAGTGAAAATATAACTTCCTATATAAATTTCTGAAAACGCAGTCCATTGCGGCCGGCATTTTCAGAAAAATGGAAGTAACATTTTCAGTGCTCCTAAATGCTGGCGAAAATCTCTTCGAATTCCATACCTTCCAGTTTTTCCTTTTCCAGAAGGGCTTCAGCAATCCGGTGCAGCTTATCCATATTATCCTTTAGTATGCTTTTAACCTTGTCATATCCGGCGTCAATAAGGTTTTTAACTTCTTTGTCTATCTCTGACGCCACTTCCTCGCTATACAGCTTGGTATGCCCGAAATCGCGGCCTATGAACACTTCATCGTTTTCATCAAATATCAGATTTCCCAGTTTATCACTCATACCGAATTTTGTAATCATACTTCTTGCTACTCCATTGGCATGCTTCAGATCACTGTAAGCGCCTGTGCTTATCTCACCCAGTACCAGATATTCCGCCGCTCTTCCCCCCATGGCTATAATGATTTCCTCCATGAGTTGGTCTTTCGTATGATATGTTTTGTCCTCATCCGGTTTGTGGGCAGTATAGCCTCCTGCTCTTCCGGAGGGTATGATGGATACCCTGTCAACCTTGTCGGTTGTGGAAGCAATCTTGACTGCTATGGCATGGCCGGCCTCATGATATGCTGTCAGCTTCTTTTCCTTCTCGCTCATGACCCTGCTCTTCTTTTCCGGGCCGACAACCACTTTGAATGTAGCTTCCTTGATTTCTTCCATCTCAATGCGCTTTTTATTTTTCCTTGCGGCAAGCAGCGCAGCTTCATTCAAAAGGTTTTCCAGATCAGCTCCGGTAAACCCTGGAGTGCTCTTTGCAAGCTCATCCAGCTTTACATCGGATCCAAGAGGCTTTCCTTTTGAATGAACCTTCAGGATGGACTCACGGCCCTTAATATCAGGAAGCCCAACAAACACTCTTCTGTCAAACCTCCCTGGTCTCAGCAATGCAGGATCCAATATGTCGGGTCTGTTTGTAGCAGCAAGTATGATAACTCCCTCATTCACACCAAAACCGTCCATTTCTACAAGCAACTGGTTCAATGTCTGTTCGCGTTCGTCATGGCCTCCGCCAAGTCCCGCTCCTCTATGGCGGCCAACTGCATCAATTTCATCAATAAATACGATACATGGCGCATTCTTTTTTGCCTGTTCAAAAAGATCCCTGACCCTTGAAGCGCCGACGCCAACAAACATCTCGACAAAATCCGAACCGCTGATACTGAAGAACGGAACACCGGCTTCACCGGAAACCGCTTTGGCCAGCAAGGTTTTACCGGTACCGGGAGGTCCTACAAGCAAAACGCCTTTCGGAATCCTGGCTCCCAATTCTATGAACTTCTTCGGTTGCTTCAAAAACTCCACAATTTCCTTGAGTTCATTTTTTTCTTCGTCCGCTCCCGCAACATCGTCATAGGTGACTTTCCTTTTATCATCGGTACTCATCTTGGCTTTACTCTTGCCGAAGGACATAACTCTGTTTCCTCCGCCGCCCTGGGACTGCTGAAGAAAGAATACCCAGAAAATTACAAAAATAACTATAAGCCCGACAGTCGGCAGAATAGCCACCCACCAGGGAGCCGAGGGCGGACGTTCAATCTTGAAATTCCTTATCTGCTTGTTTTTCAGAGATACAGTCATAAGATCTGTAAATGAATCAACTGAAGAAATATAAACCACATATTTTTTATTTATCGAATCCTGCTTGGCATTCACCAGTTCTACTGTTGCTTCATCACCCTTTAAACTGACGCTTTGAATATTACTGCTCTGAATCTGCGATAAAAACTCCGAATAACTCATTTCCTGAGATGTACCCGTAGTTGAATACAAAGTAAGCATGAATAGAATTATGACAAAAATCACAATATAAAAGCTTAATTTATTGAAATATTTCAAATATCTCCCTCCCGGTAGTTACAGTAGAACCCTGTCAATTTATTAGTATATCTTAACATATACATTTTTACAACACAATATTAGCCAATGAAAAAGCGGCAAAATCAAAGTCCAGGGAGTATCAAACATCCATGCAGCCTTTTTCGGGCCATTCCCCATCCTTGCATGCGGATACTGCATATATCCCGGGTTTTAATGTTCTGATATCGGGAAGATTCCTGTATTTTCCCGCATAATCAAGCCCATAGCCGACTATAAATTTGTCCGGTACGATTATACCCTCGTATTCTATCCGTATATCAACCTTCCGCCTTGAAGGCTTGTCAAAAGCAGTACATATCTTGACGCTTTCAGGTCCCCTTGTTCTGAAAAGATCCTTCAAATATTTCAAAGTCAATCCCGTATCAACAAGATCCTCTACTATCAGGACATGCTTTCCTGTAATGTTTACATCTATATCCTTTAATATGCGCACTACTCCGGAGGATTTGGTAGAAGCGCCATAGCTGGAAACTGCTATCAGGTCCATATCCACAGGAATCGTGATTTCCCTCATCAGATCTGCAAGAAATACAAAACCGCCTTTAAGAACGCCTACCAGAACCAGTTCCCTGCCTGCATAATCCTTTGATATTTGACTTCCCAGCTCTGCGACCCTGTTTCTGATTTGCTGGCTGTCGATTAGTATTTCTTCGAAATCCTCCGTCATTTATCCTCCATAACCTAGAAGCTGGAATCTAGATACTAGATGCTGAGTTTATCTTTTAATTCTAGTCTCCAGTCTCCAGTCTCGGCATTATAACCTTAAGCCTGAGTACTCTCTTAGTATTTTCAGTTTCTATATATTTATCATTAATTTTATATCCTATGATCCAGTCGACTTCACTATTTGAAGTAATCAATTGTATTTTATCTCTTTTTTCCCGGGGTATTTTATTATCTATAAAGTATTTCTTAAGCTATTTCGAACCATAGGACCGGTAAGGCGTAAAAATATCGCCAACCCGCCGGTTCCTGATATTTATTCCCTCCTTAATCCTGTCATAATCAAAAAACTGTTCCAGAGAATTATA
>VEPD01000128.1 GCA_012027035.1 Ruminiclostridium sp.
AGATTGAAAAAGCTGTCAGTGGTGAGAAACAATCTCCCACTGACGTTGTTCAAACACCACGCGAAAGCGGGGTGCGCAGGCGTAGCCTGCGTGAGCTTAAGCCCGATTCATTCCGGCATAAGCGTGTAACTAAATTTGAACTGCAGGTCATATCGTTTGTGCACAGGAGGTTATTTAATTACTCCTGAAGGTGGGGAAAGAATCATATAGAATCAAACGTAAATCTGGCAACCTAAATATAAAAAGGAGATGGACGTGAAAAAACCCGCAGAATGTCATTAACTGGTGTAGAATAGCCAGGGAAGAGGCCGAAATGGTTTGAATACCTTAAATGCAGTAAAAAGGAGTAGTTATTGATGAACAGGATTTATTGTGTAATATCCCATACGCATTGGGATAGGGAATGGTATATGTCTTTTGAAAAGTTCAGAATCAGGCTGGTTGATTTAGTAGACAATTTGCTTGAAGTACTTGAGACTTACCCGGAATATATTTTTCATCTTGATGCCCAGACTATTGTGCTTGAGGACTATCTTGAGATTCGTCCCTATAGGAAGAATGCATTAGAGAAATACATAAAGGAAGAAAGATTGCTGGTAGGTCCCTGGTATGTTCAGAATGATTTTTATCTTACAAGCGGCGAGGCTACCATCCGGAATTTGATGATAGGAAGCAGGATTGCGGAAGAAATGGGCAAATGCACATGGGTAGGGTATGCCCCTGACCAGTTTGGGCTGATATCACAACTTCCGCAGATTTTAAACGGCTTTGGAATAGATAACTGCATTTTTGGAAGAGGGTACAATCACATTTTTTTTGAGAAGGCTGATATAGATATTATACAACGGATTATGCCTTCGGAATTTATATGGGAGGGAGAGGACGGTTCCAGGGTACTGGCTGTCAATATGCTTTTCTGGTACAACAATGCCCAGCGCCTTTCACAAAACATTGACAAGTCCATAAAATTACTTGAATTGATTGAGAAGAATTTCAAAGGTATAGCCATGACGCCATACCTTCTCCTTATGAATGGAGTGGACCACCTGGAAGCACAGGAAGACCTTTTACCTGTCATTGATGAGATTAATAAAAGATTGCCTGCACAAAAGCATATCGGGCAATGCAGCATGAACCGGTATGTTGACAGTGTTAAGGAATTTATCAGCAGGAATGCGCAGGAGATTGATCTGCCCGCCTATCAGGGCGAACTGAGGAATGGCATAAGCTCCCACATCCTTCCGGGCACGCTTTCATCGAGAATATATCTCAAAACGGCAAATACCAGGGCGCAGAATTATCTTGAAAACAAGCTGGAGCCAATATATTCCTTTATCCATATGGCGGGAATCGAGAATAAATATCCCTCTGATTTCATGAAATACCTGTGGAAGCTTTTGATTCAGAATCACCCTCACGACAGCATTTGCGGATGCAGCAGGGATGAAGTGCATAGCCATATGGAAGATAGATACGGACGTATAAGCGAGGCGGCTGAAGAGCTGCTGCAGAGGGGTATGGACTTTATCACAGCCCATGTTTCAAGGGATCGGTTTGACAGTGGCGATTATTTGATTACAGTATTCAATACGATTGAAAGCTCAAGACGCGGCGTAGTAGAACTGGAATTACAATTCCCGGCAGAGGAGCATGTGGAGAGTTTCAGTATTGAAGATATTAGCGGCAATAGAATTCCGTATATCATACTTTCAAAAGAGGAAAAGAGCAGGGATATTTTCAGCCCCATCAACCTTCCCGGTTTGGTAGAAGTCGATTCCTGCAAAGTTAAAATATACATTGAAAGTATTGAAGGATTAAGCTATAAAACCCTTGCGGTCAAGCCGTTGAAAAATAGACTGCAAGGTATGCCGGCGACGGTCGGAACCGAAAAAACAGATATGAGAATGGAAAATGAGTTTATTAAAGCTACCATCAATAGAAATGGTAAGATTGATCTGCTGTTTAAGGAAACGGGTAAGGTCTATAATGATATATTAGTGCTTGAAGATATGGAAGATTGCGGCGATTCCTATGTATACCGGAAAACTCCCGAGGGTAGGGCGTATACCAGTGATAAGCTTATTCCCGACATAAGACGCGTATCGGATAGTGGACTAGAAACAGCATATTCCCTTGTATATAATCTGGAGCTGCCTGAATGCTTTGATGAAGATTCAAATAAAAGAAGCGGGAAGCTTGTAAATAATTGCGTAGAAATGACGTTAAGCCTGAAAAAGGGATGCAAGTGGCTGGATGTAGGCTTTAGAATCGCCAATGCTTCCAAAGACCACAGACTGAGAGCGTTGATTAAAACCCATATTAATGGTGACTGCACTGAGGCGTCTATTCCTTTTGATATTGTCAGGAGGGATAGAAGGAAGGTATTGGAAGGCATTGGCGATGGAACGCAACCCAACTCAGGGTTTGTTAATATAGACGGAGAATATGAAGGAATGGCCGTTTTGAATGAAGGCATGTATGAATATGAACATCTGGCAGGTGATGAGGGTATCATTGCAATTACGCTGCTGAGGGCAAATTCGTGGATCAGTAAAAGGGACGATAAAAGCGTACCTGCCTCCGATACCTGGAAAGTTCCGGACAACCAGTGTATCAGGAGAATCGAGCTTAACATGGCTTTATATCCACATCAGGGGAAATATCTTGATGCTGAAGCAGCCCTGAAGGCGAGAGAATTTCAAAATCCGCTATTGGCTTATTTCCAGCCCGCCGACTTAAGAAAGTTTGTCGGAGGGAGGCCTGCCGTGCAGGATTCGGAGATAAAGGAGATATTCTACAGGGAAGACCCTTTTGCGGCGTTCAAATTCCCCCGGGAGAGAAAGTTTATTGATATTAGGGGCAAAGGAATAATACTGTCGGCTGTAAAGAAGGCGGAAGAGGATGATAGATTGATTGTAAGGGTCTATAATTCAAATAATGCCGAAAGCCAATTTGAAATGACTTATTGCAAGCCAATAACGTCGGCACATGTTGTGAATATGAATGAGAAAAATATCAGCGAACCGATATTTGAGGGAAACAGAATAAAGGCAATTACCATGAAACCCAAGGAGATCTTAACCATAGCTGTGAAATAGGTATATTATGTGAAATAGGTATATTAAAGGAGGAAAAACAACAAATGCAAAATCACAAGACCGCAGACATCCTTACATTCGGCAGGCTGCGCTATCTTTCGTCCAATGACTTGTTCAAGGGCGCTTTGAATGAAAGCCATCCACTGGCGTCCACACGGGTCACTCTGGCCCATGGTAATTATTTCGGCGGGGCGTTTGACCCTGACAAGACTGCTGCCTGTGATCATGAGGGCCCAGATACTACGGAGTATAAAGGAGTCCATTCCTATATCGGTATGCCATCCCGCCGGGAGTTTGAACTGACAAAAATTGCTCTTAAGCGCAGCGGCGTGATGGACTGGGCGCACGAACACGGCATTGCGGTAGTAAGCTACAACGCCGGGGCGCGTTTCGGCGGCTGGGAAGAGGACCGCAACCTGTTTTTTGAGTTCTACGACAAACACTGGCAGGAATATGAGGACTACTTTGGACCAAAACCCGCCGAAGACCCGGTTGAATGGACGCGTCGCCTTTCTTCCGGACAGAAGGCGGTTTACACGCCCCAGGACACAATGGTCAGGGAATATAATTGCTGTATCAATAATTCTCACATTTGCGATTATGTAAAAGGGACAATCCGCATAAGCCTGGAGCTGGGTGTTGACGGCATCTTCTTCGATTACTCGCCGCAGTTCTGCTATTGCGGACATTGTATAGAGAAGTTCAGAGAGCACCTGCGGACGAACTTCCCAACTGAGAAGCTGCAAGAGATATTTGGAATAAATGATCCGGCACGGGCCGATCCTGTTTTGTTTACCAGGCAGCGGAGTCTCCGGTTTGAGAATCCGCTTTATATGGAATGGAGGCGCTTCCGGCCGCAGAACTACCTCCAATGGCTCAAGGAAATGCGAGACTACGGCAGAAGCTTGAATAAGGATTTCTTTATCTCTGCCAACGCCTGCCTTTGGGAAGGCAATCCCTTCCGGCAGTTTGAATTCACAGTGGGACCCCTTGAGGAGTGGAGCAAGGAAACAGATTACCTTTTTATCGAGGCAATGTTTGAGGCCAGCCCGCACGGGCATAAGGATTTGAAGATCACCAACTCGCCGGTGCTCAAATATGCGGCCGCAGCTTCCAGAGGCAAAAACGTCGCCTATGACGGCTACCTGACCTGGGGCAAGACGCCCGCGGCGATGATTCCCCTGACCAAGCTGGCTGTAGCCGAGTGTCTGGCCAATCGGGCAACGTTCATGCACAACTGGTCTCCGAAGCAGAACCTGCCATGGGGCGAGGGCGGCAAATACATTATTGCCGATCTGACCAGTGAGAATGAAGCGGTGCTGGAAGGGCTCAAGGAATACAACGGCTTTTTTGTTGAGAACGAAGGGCTTCTTCTTGGCTCGGAGCCGCGGGCAAGCGTGGGTGTGCTTTGCTCCCTCCAGCAGGCTTACGGCAAGCGCAAGTCTTCCTACATGGCTCTCTCCCGTATGCTCTCGGACGAACAGATCCCGCATGTGGCCTTAATTGATGATGATCTGACCAGTGGGCGGCTCTCAGCCTTTTCAGCGTTGATCCTGCCTGAGGTACCGTTGATGAGCGATGCCCAGGTGGAAGCGGTCATCCGTTTTGTCCGGGACGGCGGCGGGCTGGTAGTCCTTGGCGAGACGGCGGCCTATGATGAATACGGTCGGCGCCGCAAGGAATTCTATGGATTGCACAAGCTTATGGAGGACCTGGAACCCTGGGGGCACATTGATATCGGAGTCGACCCGGCGGTGGGCGTCAACACCACAGGGAAGGCTGAATACGGCCTGGGCCGCGTGGTCAACATCCCGCAGGACGCATATGTATCTTTTCCCGACATCGGCCGGGAGAAGGTAGTCCTTTTTAAGGATATGGCCAGCATTACCACGGGAGCGATGAAATCCATCAATACCGTTTTTGCGGAGATAGTCCGCTGGGTGGCAAAAGGCAATCTTTCAGGAGCCTGCCTTGCCGACTCGACAGTGGAGTTCACTATAATGGACCAGCCGGATCAGAGCCGTACCATAGCTCACCTGGTCAACTACAAAGTGAATCTTGACGGTTCGGTGACCGAGGAGAAGGACATAAAGCTGGAGGTGACAGTACCCCGGGGGAAAAAACCTCGGTCGGTACGTCTGGTTTCACCGGACTTTACGGAGAGGCGGGAACTCGGCTTTGAACTGATTGAGGGGAATGGCTCCCCAGGTGTGAGGTTTGTCGTGCCACGGCTTGTAATATACAGCCTGGCTTTTATTGAATACACCGGCTGATTCTCACTTGTAATGGACGCCATATAAAGGGAGGATGGGAAATGAATTGCAGGAATTTTTCAATAGCTCAATACTGGGAGAATAAAATAAAAAACTGGCAGCCGTTATTATCGTTCAAAGGAAACGGAAAATCGGACTGGGAATCCTGGCAGAAGGATGCATATGCAAGGCTTCTTGATTTGCTTGGCGAGTTTCCTGAAAAGGTCCAACCGAATGCGGAAGTTGAATATTCCATTGAAGATGGCGACCTTATAAGGGAAAGAGTGGTTTTTGACAGTGAAGAATTCATGTCGGTCCCATGCCAGGTTTTGCGCCCGAAAACAATGAAAGCCGATAAAAAGAATGCTGCGATACTCTGCAGCCATGGGCATGGAGCTTATGGCAAGGATGTTGTTGCCGGCATCAGATCATCGGCAGGACATGAGAATGAAATAAAAACATTAAATTATAATTATGCGGAACAGATGGCCAAGTCGGGATTTCTGACTATAACCCCTGATCTGAGGGTCTTCGGAGAGAGAAGGGACGGCTCCGACCCGTTTCCGGGCAGGGATGCGTGCAATGTGAATTTCATAAAAGGCGCCATTCTCGGTATATACACGTTAACATTGAACATATGGGATATGAAATGCTGCATTGATTACCTTGAAACCAGGCCGGAGGTTGACCCTTCACGTATAGGGATGATGGGTTTAAGCCAGGGAGGGACGATGACGACATTTACATCGGCTGTCGACAGGCGTATAAAAGCGGCGGATATTATAGCTTATGTAAACCCCTGGGCGGAGTTTGGAATAAAACGCGCTAATTTCTGCGGTTCGCAGATAGTACCGGAAATCTATAAATATTTCGATACCCACGATATTGCCGGACTCATTGCTCCGCGGCCGCTGCTGCTGGAAATGGGCATTTATGATAACTGTTTTTATATACAGGATTTGCTGAAAGGCTATGAAGGCGTGAAAAAGATATATGCCGCCGCGGGCGAAGAAGATAGGCTGCACACGGATATTTTCCCCGGGCCGCATGCTTTTTCCGGCAACAAAGCCTTTGAGTTTTTCAAAAAGTACCTGTAAATGATACTGTCCGGGTTATTTAAAATTATGCTGGGCGGAAGTCAGAGCAATACGATGGACACTTATCTTGAAGTTGTTGGAGAAAGGTGTATTACATTTGTATAATATCATAAATATTAGTATTAACTTTTTATCTTAATGAGATTATTCTTAAACCATATAAAGGGAAAGCAGGCGCTAAAAGCAGATGCATTATAAAATACGTAACGATTTAAATAATTCAAATTACCGATTTTATTGCAGGAAAAAAGGCAGGGTTGCCTTTCTCGGAGGTTCAATAACCGAAATGGAAGGCTGGCGGAAAATGACCTGTGATATGTTAAGAGGGAGGTTCCCTGAAACGGCGTTTGATTTTGTAAATGCGGGCGTTTCTTCCACTGACACGACATTGGGCGCTTTCCGTATGGAAAAGGATGTATTCCTCCGGGGCAAGGTCGACCTGTTGTTTGTGGAGTTTGCCGTAAACGATTGGGCCAACGGCCGTACGCCCGATGAAAGCATCCGCGGCATGGAGGGGATTGTGCGGAAGGCTTTAAGGCATAACCCTTGCATTGATATTATAATAATGTATTTCGTCGATGAAACGAAAATGGAGCAATATAGTAGCGGTAAAATACCCCCGGTTATTGAAGCCCATGAGAAAGTTGCAGAATATTACGGAGTGACGTCCATCGATCTTGCATTGGAAGTAACCCAACGGATAAATGCGGGGGAATTCGGCTGGAATACATTCGGCGGGCTGCACCCTGCGGAATTCGGACACAAATTGTATATCCGCACTATTGAAACAGTATTGGATAATGCGTGGAAAAACAATCCTGAATATGATTTTAAAATGAAACCTAAAGAAGCAATATCGAAACCGATAGATGAATTCAACTATGAACTTGGAAGATATGCCGGTTTAAAAAAAGCGGTCCTTAATAACGGCTGGATACACGACCCGTGCTGGGATAAGGCGACAGTCTCGTCTTATCCCGTTTTTACAAAAGTACCCATGTTGATAGCGGAAGAGCCCGGAGCTTCATTAAGCCTGGAAATCTCCGGAACTGCTGTTGGCCTTCTGGTTATTGCCGGACCCGATGTCGGTATAATTGAATTCAGCATTGACGGGAATGAGCTTGAAGCTGTCGACCAATTTACCAGGTGGAGCTCACGTCTTCATATACCCTGGGTTTATATGCTCAAAGCGGATATGAGACAAGGAAAACACTTATTGGAACTGCGTTCGGTCAATGAGAAAAATTCTGAAAGTCTCGGGCATGCCATCCGGATAATAGATTTTCTGGTAAACGGAATATAAGAATTTTCATTTAAAAGGGGAAGGATGTTATAATGCATGAGTTTAAAAGATATGAAATCCGGATTGGAAATTTTCGAGCAATAGCTTTACAAGAATAAATAAGTCCATATATAACAGGAGGCTGAAGAAATGCTTTTTCGACGTTATGAAGATAATCCCATAATACCAAGAACGCCAGGTACTTTTTACAGTTTGTATTGTGCAAATCCGGATATTGTTTTATTTAACGGGAGATATAACTTATATTTCAGGGGACATGATGAAAACTCACATGATCAGATCGGCATGGGATATTGTTCTCCTGAAAAGTTTGATGGGGTCCATTGGGAAATGAGCGGTGAAAATCCTGTAATAAGACCAGGTAAAGGTAAAGAAGTTTTTGACTCGGCACATGTCCTTGATCCTGCAACCGTAGTACTTGACGGCAGGATTTATCTGTACTACACCGCATATTCCGCAGAAGGCGGCAAAGGAGGTATAGGCCTTGCAGTATCAGAAGACGGCATAAATTTCGATAAAATTCACAATAACCCTGTAATAGCCGGTGCTGTGGCGCCTGAGGCTGTATTGTATGAAAAAAGAGTATACCTGTTTTATCAGAGATTGGTAGCAGGAAAGTATTTCAAAGTCTACTGCTGTCAAAGCGAGGATGGCATTTACTTTGACACGCAGAAAGAATGCAATGTGTTCAACCCTTCGAATGTAAAAGGTTCTTTCGACGGGAATAGTGTTGTGACGGTGAGGATATGGCAGGAGGGTGAAGAGTTCTATATGACGTATGGGGGATGCGGCAGATATGCGGACTATCCCGGGGCAATAGGACTGGCAAGGTCAGGGAATCTTGTGGAATGGGAGCGATACCCGCAAAACCCTGTTTTCCTGAGAGGGGGACCCGGTACATGGGATGAAGGAGCGTTATGGTTTGCAACAGTAGAGAAAATAGGCGGGAAATATTACCTCTGGTATGAAGGAGGAGGTTCAGGGATGGGCCTGGAAACTCCTGAAGGCAGAGAAGCTTCCAGAGTAAGCCGTGAACAGGATTATGGCGGATATGGGAAAACAGCGTTTTCTCAGATAGGCCTGGCGATATATGGAGGGTTTATCGGCGGATGGTAAGTGAAAAGTCGCAAAAGATAAATTGCAAATAAAAAATAAAGTATATTAATAATTATAAAATATTAAAATTGAAACAAAATGGTCATAAATCACATATAAGGCAATTGATTGGTTGGGAAACGTATTATATTTTCACAAGCGCTTAATTACCGATTATAGCGATTACAGGAGTGAAAGTGAGAATCATCAATGAAACTGCTATCCGACCTTCCTCATAATGCAAGAAATGTTTTTATCATAGAACCGATGTGGGCTGTTTTTGCGGGTATGATATTTTTTTATGCTCCGCTTTATATGAAGGAAATAGGTTTAAATGAAGTACAAATGGGGGTCGTTAACACCTTCAGCCTGTTTGTCGCATTCCTGTGTCATCTGCTGGCGGCGCCGATAACAAACAGGCTTGGACGGAAAAAGACCACCTTGATTTTTGATATAATCTCATGGACAATTCCCTTGCTTTTATGGGCTGTTGCACGGAATTTCTGGTATTTTTTCATTGGTTATGCAGTGAATTCCTTCTCCAGGATAGTTTTTGTTTCCTGGACATGCCTTGTTATGGAAGATTCAGAAGTTTCCAAAAGGGTAAAAATATTTGGAGTCACCTATCTCTTTAGTTACGCTCCCGGTCTGTTTACTCCGATAACGGGTTTATTGATTCCCAGGTTCGGGGTGATTCCGACAATGAGAGTATTATATTTTTTTGGAATGATAAGCATAACCATCATGTTCTTTATAAGGAACAAACTTGTACTGGAAACACAAGCTGGTATGGAATTGATGGAAAAGCACAGCGGCCTCTCGGTGCTGCAAAGCCTGAAAAGCTACATGAAAACGGTTGCAGGAGTTCGGCGGAATAAAAATATCATACTGATATCGCTGATATATATTTTTACCAGTTTTATTTATTCAATGAATTTTTTTCAGGTGCTTTTCATTAATGAATACCTGGGATTCAGTGCCGATAAGGTTTCGTTGGTTCCCGGTCTGGTTGCTGTAATAAATATTTTTATGTATGTATTTATTTTACCAAAACTGAACAGGTATCGGGATGAAAAAACATTGGCGGGATTTCTGACAGTATGCGCAGTTGGTTCACTTATGCTGCTTTTTACTCCTAAAGGGAATCTCCCGGCTTTACTTGTAACAACTTCAATTATCGCCATTGGAAATTTTATTACTCAGATATACAGGGATACGATCTTTATGAATAATCTCGGCAAGCATGACAAAGCTGATGTATATTCGGCATTACAAACTCTGACTACGCTTATATGTATACCCTCGGGATTTATTGCGGGATTTTTCTATGATATTAGTCCTTTGCTGCCTTTTTTAACTATCTTTCTGCTTTTTGTTGCTACAATATTGGTTTCATTTTTGTTGCTGCATTCAGCAAAGAAAGATTATATGACAAGCAGTATATAAAGGATTATATAATGCGTTATTGCCGTGACGGTTTAAATAATTCAAACTATCAATTCAGACTCAGGAAAAAAGGCAGGGTTGTGTCAGAGTATAAAATAATATAAACATGTTCAATACTTTAGTATTATATCAAAAAAATTAGTATTCACTTTTCTTTGCCAGACTATTATACTTAAATTACATTCAGATTCAAAAAAAATTCATATGCAGTTTAACATTGAGGGGGCTGTTATGTTCGCTGGGTTTTTATACGAAATAAAGAAAAACAGATTCATGTATATGCTTGTGTTGCCCGGAATATTATCTTTTTTGATCTTCAGTTATATACCCATGGGCGGAATTATCATAGCTTTTAAGGATTATAACATTGTCAGGGGGATATTCGGCAGTCCATGGGCCGGACAGGCCGGCTTAGAACATTTTATAGATTTTTTCAGCTCCTATGACTCTTTTAAAATCATCAGGAACACAGTATTATTAAATATATACTCTCTGGTATTCGGCTTTCCGATACCCATCATCTTTGCCCTGGCGTTAAATGAGATACACGGCAGGTACTATAAAAGAGCCATACAAACAGTAAGTTACCTGCCGTATTTTGTGTCTACCGTTATTATTGTCGGAATAGTTATGACCGTGCTTTCTCCGGAAAGGGGCCTTATAAATATATTAATCCACAACCTCGGTATGGAAAAAGTTTATTTTTTAATCGAACCGGTGTATTTCCGGAGTATATACGTAGTTACAAATATTTGGAGAAGTTTCGGATGGGGGGCGGTTATTTATATTGCCGCAATAGCCGGTGTGCCTCCTGAACTGTACGAATCCGCAATAGTTGACGGGGCAACAAAAATGCAAAGGATATTTTATATAACGATTCCATGCATTAGGAATACAATTATCATTACACTTATTCTTTCCCTCGGTTCGATAATGTCCAGCAACTTTGAAATGGTTTACCTCCTTTACAATCCTCTCACTTATGATGTTGCCGATAATATTGCCACATATACATACAGGCGCGGCATGGGTATCCGGTCCGGTGCAGTAGGAGGAGGAATGCCCGAGTACAGCTTTGGAGCGGCTGTAGGTATGTTTAACTCAACTGTAAATTTACTCTTTATTATTGCATCAAACTGGCTGTCAAGAAGATTTATCGGAAACAGCATTTATTGAGCGCCAGTGAAAATATAACTTCCCATATAAGTTTCTGAAAACGCTGTCCATTGCAGCCGGTATTTTCAGAAAAACAGAAAAGTAATATTTTAGCGCTCCAAATACCAAATTAAGGACAGGAGTTACTTATGGAGAAAAAAGGTTTCGGCTATGCACTTAATGCCATAATTGTAGGAATAATTGCATTTTTGACTCTGTACCCGTTTCTTTATATTTTATCAATTTCGCTGAGCAGTTATGCCGCTGTTACTCTGGGAAAAGTATTTTTATGGCCAATAGGTATTAATTTCGATGCATATTTGACTGTATTGCGGGATCAGCGTATCGGCACCGGCTTTTATAACTCCATTCTTTATACGTCAACTGGTACGTTTGTAAGTATCTTCCTTACAATGCTTACGGCATATCCGTTATCAAATGAAAAGCTGAAATACAGAAGGATCCTGATGCGTATGATAATATTTGCAATGCTGTTTTCCGGGGGACTGATTCCTACTTATCTTACAATAAGTTATCTGGGCATGATAGACACCATATGGGCGATAATAATACCCAGCGCCATCAGCCCCTTTTATCTGATACTGGCAAGGACTTTCATACAGGAGCTGCCCGGGGAGCTTTTTGAATCTGCAACTATTGACGGATGCAGTCCGGCAAGGATGTTCATCAGCATTGTGATTCCGCTGTCCAAGCCCATCATTGCCACATTGGTATTATACTATGCCGTCGGAATGTGGAATTCATATTTCATACCGATGCTGTACCTTAATAGTGATAAAAAATATCCGCTTCAGGTATTTTTAAGACAAATTGTAATTATAGCCCAGATGAACGGTATGGACCAGAGAGGCAATATACGGGGGAATCAGACTCTCGTTGCGGAATCATTAAAATCGGCCACGCTGATTATTTCCACGATACCCATTCTTCTATTCTATCCTTTTTTACAGAAGTATTTTGTAAAAGGAATAATGATAGGCGCTATAAAGGGCTAGTGGCATTGTACCGGTATCGTATGAAAATTATAAAAAAAGAAAGGGGGCACGGCTTGGAGCGTATGTTGGAAATACCTGGCATAAGGAGGTGGTGTTGCAATTAGAAAGAGCATGATTTCAAATCAGCATTTTACAGTTAAAAATCTATTAAAAAGAGAGGATTAAAGTTTATGAAGAAATTACTTTATGTAGTTCTAATGTCAGTAATAGTGTTTACATTGTTGTTTGGTACAAGCGCCTGTGGAACAAAAACACAGAATGGTGACAATTCAACCACAGCTGGGACTACCAAGGCTGCTGAACCGACGGTTGACAGCAAAGCTCCCACTCCGCTTACGTTGGCTCTCCAAAAGCACCCCGACGATAACCTTGATACGAATGCGCCATATTTTAAGCTTCTGGAGGAAGCGACAAATACGAAGTTAACCATAATACCCCTGCCGCAAGAAACTCTGGACGAAAAGAGAAACGTCCTTCTGGCTTCCGGTCAGGTTTTCGATTTGCTTTCCGTAAATTCATCAATGGCAAACCTGTATGGGCCTGAAGGTATTTTTGCAGAACTTGACAAATTAATCGATGAAAATGCTCCAAACTTAAAAGAAAAAGGAATACTGGATAAAAAGTCGAGTTTTTCCAAAAGGAGCACGGATGGAAAGCTTTATATGATACCGAGGTACTATGAAGGCAGTACGGTAGTTATGAATGGTATCATATACAGAGAGGATTATTTAAAAGAGGTAGGCTTAAGCGAACCTACAACCATGGATGAATGGTATAACGCATTTAAAGCGGTGAAGGCAAAACATCCTGAAGTGACGCCTCTGGTCCAAAAAGACATGTATGATACTGCCAGACCCGTTCTCGGTTCCAACTGGGATATGGGCTTGATAGACGGCGGTTTTGGCGTTATCGGAGCCAGGATGGGCGAAAATAAAATAGAATTTCTTAATACGACGGATAATTATAAAGACTTTCTTACGTACCTCAACAGGTTATATAAAGAGAAACTTCTTGACAACGAGTATGTGACCATGACCTACCAGCAATGGACTGAAAAAATTGCCAGTCAGAAAACCTTTGCGTATCTCAGTAATGTATTCAGGGCAGTTTGGGGTACCGATGAAGCTAAAAAAGTTGGAAACGATATAAAATACATCATGTCGGAGACGCCGCTGGGCTCAACCGGAAAAAGGCAGACGTTTGGAATGCCCGACCCATGGCTGGATGGGATGGCAGTTTATGCAAAATCCAAATACCAGAAAGAAGCCGTGCAATTTCTTGATTATCTGTTCGGCAAGGAAGGTTCCGATAGCTATTACTTCGGTATTGAAGGAGAAACCTTCAAAATGGAAAACGGAAAGCAGGTCGTGACCGATACGACGCCCAAGTGGTGGGAAATGAGGGCAAAAATAGGCTTCGGCAACAACATACCGCGTTATGATTCCCTGCTGACAATATTCGGAGACCTTGATGCACAGCCGGTAGTAAAGGACGGATTGGAAAAGAATACTCCATATATGGTAGGTATTCCATGGCTGAATAGGTCAAAAGAGGATCAGGACACATGGAACGGTCTTTCCGCAGCCATCGACACGTACTCCAGGACTGTTTTCGACCAGTTGATCATCGGCAAGGAATCATTTGACAACTGGGACAAAATAAAAGCGGAATATGAAAAATTGCAAGTGTCAAAAGGTGTTGAGATTATGCAAAGGGCATACGATATATATCTTAATGCAATAAAATAATCCGGCAAAAGATTAAATGTAAAACACATCAGTGATTAAGGAAAGGCAATACCAGTTCAACTGGAAAAGGTAAGGTAGTCATGCAGGCAATATGCCTGCTGGCTACCTTACCTTTAAGTACAAAGGAAAGTATATGGTACTACAGCGAAACAAACATTGATTCATCAGTATTTATGCGCTTTCCAGAAATATCGCGAACGCTTCAACAATTTATTTCGCAAAATCTTATTTTGCGAAATATTACATTAATGAAATATAACGCACAAATTTTTATTTCATTAATTTGGTATTTGTGCGTTATATATTGCTATTTCCGGAAGGATAATTAAAATGTTTCGCTGTAGCATAGATAAATAAAATATGTGTGTTTAAAAAAAATTGTCTGTATATTTTCATTTTGCGTAATGTTATAGTACTGTTCATACCCCGATTAACTGCATGGAGGACGCCGGCATGAATATTGGCAGGCCTGGAAATGAAAAATTTCACGTACCGTTATTTGAAAACCCCGATTCATTTTATTGGCCGGGATATTTATGGGCGTGGAACGACCGGTTGATCAACGATGAAATTTCACTGCAGCTCAAGGAGTTCGATTCAATAGGTTCCAGGACAATATCCGTCCTGCCTGTACCCAAAAGCTTCAGACCTGATTCATATCCAACCAATCTGGAGCCTGAATATCTTTCGGATGAATATTTAAAGACATATAAAGAATATGTTGAGGAAGCACACAAGCTTAACATGCGGGTCTGGATATATGATGAAGGCGGGTGGCCGTCCGGGAGCGTATGCGGCGAAATTGTAAAGAAAAATCCGTCTTTTGTAGAAAACAAGCTGTGCTGTCTTGAAGTGGTTTTGAAACCCGGAGACCCGGTTGAGGCTCCGGCTGACTGCATCGCTGCATTTTTATTTGACGGAAGTGATATTGTAAGGCAGCTGAAGCCTTCTGAAAAGATCAATGTAAACATACTGGAAAATTATAAACTTGAGATTTATTATTGTACAAAAAACAGGTCCGATTCCAGATATCCCGATCTATTGAATCCTGAAGTTACGCTTGAATTCATCAAACAGACTCATGAAGCATATAAGAGTGTTGTCGGGAGCTATTTTGGCAATACCATACCCATGGTGTTTACCGATGAACCCCGGGTATCGAACCCGCCGTGGACCGACGGCATTGAAACTGGTTTTGAGAAAAGATTCGGGTATAGTCTCATAGAAAATCTGCCATATATTTTAAGAGGGGAAGAAACCGGCGGCCAGAGAGTGCGGGTCGATTATTTTGACCTGTGGTCGGAGCGTTTCGCAAAAGCATACCTGGGACAGATCAGGGATTGGTGCCATAGAAATTCGCTGCTTTCAACCGGGCATCTTGGCGGGGAGGATATTACCATTGGGTCGGGAATATGGGGGTTCGGCCACGTATTACGCGCTTTAAGGATGTTTGACGTACCGGGAGTCGATACAATCTGGAGGCAGGTATTTCCAGGAGATGAACAAGAAGTTGAAGTCGATATGGAATATAATAATAACCCACAGCATATAAAATTGAATATTAATCAGAACCACCATTTCCCCAAATACGCATCTTCGGTTTCACACCAGGAAGGTTTGCGTTGGGCTTTTGCAGAAGCCTTCGGAGTTTACGGCGCAGGACTTACGCCGGAACAGATGAAATGGGTGGCTGATTTTCTATACGTCAGAGGAATCAACCTCATGATAATAGTTGGTTCGTATCTTTCGACCAGGGAATATTTTATGGCAGGGGAAAGGCCTGTTTTTACGAAAGATAGTCCGCTCTGGGAATATCTTGGCCTTTTCCACGGCTATGCGGCCAGACTGGGCTATTCTCTATGTCTGGGACATCCTGCCATTGATACGGCCGTGTATCTTCCGGTGCGTGACATATGGGCCGGAGGCCCGGATTTGAATAATATTTCCGAATCCAACGACAAGCTGGCGAAGCTGCTGCTGGAAAATCAATGCGATTTTGATTTTATAGACGATGATGTATTAGAAAGGGAATCAACCGGGATTATTGACGGCGGACTAAAAATTGGCCCTATGCAATACCGTATCGTCTGTATTTCAAAAACGAAATGGATAAGCGAAAAGTCAAAGAAAAGACTATCGGAATTCATTTCGTGCGGAGGCCGGGTCTTGTATATCGGAGATGTTGAAGGCCCTGATATGTGCGAAGGCATTATATCCATCGGGTTTGACGAAATTGGTGAAAATGTGGAGCCGCTTGTTGCTATCACACCCGCAAATAAAAAAATAAGGGTTTGTAAACGGAAATTGGAAAATGGAAATATGTACTTCTTAGTCAATGAAGGCTTAACCAGGTTTGAATGTACCGCCGGATTCAATGAAAGCATGACGGCTGTACGTCTGGACCCGGAAACAGGCGTGTGCCGCAGGATTGACAGGAAGTTCCTTAAAAACGGGATGTGGTCAATACCTATGGAATTCAGTATAGCTGGTTCATACCTTATTTATTTTACCGATGATGAAATATCTCAGGTTACTGAAACTACAGAAGAAAAAAATGTGCTCATACCTCTGGATGATGGGTGGAATTGCCGGATTGCCAAATCAAATAAAATCGGCGAGCATGAATTTGAAATCGTTGGAAATAGCGGGGAAGCGCTTTTTCCGATAAAACTCGGCGATTGGAAGGGCGCACTCGGGAAAGGTTTCTCAGGTACGGCCGAGTATAGCGTTCAATTCAAATGCAGTTCCGATAAAGCAAAAAAGGCTCATATACTTGACCTGGGTAATGTAAAATATTGTTGCGAGGTTTGCATCAACGGTGAAAATCTGGGCAAGAGGGCCTGGCACCCTTATATTTTCCACATATACGGCAAACTGAAGGAGGGGTTGAACGAATTGAAGGTCATGGTTACCAATACCATGGCTAATCAATATATTACAAGCAAATCATTAAACAAATGGCCGGATGATTTGCTGACGGGATATCACAGGATAGCGCTGGCTTTTGAAAAGGATTCCATGCCCAGCGGACTTTACGGGCCGGTCAATATTCTGGCAGGCGGCGTCGAATATAAAAAACAAGGGGATATTAACGATGAAAATTAATGATTGTAAAGAAAAAGCAAAAAGGTTTGCTCTTGACGGCAAAAAAAACATACTGTTGGAAAACGATTTCGGAATTGTCAATGGAAGTATCACAACCGGTATAAATTACAGCAGGATGTTTTCGTTGAGCGGCTTGTGGGCTCCTCCCTATGCCAGTTCGGATTTCTCTCTGGATATAAGGTTTTTTGGGGAGAAGATAGG
Organism: Ruminiclostridium sp.; assembly: GCA_012027035.1. Lineage (GTDB taxonomy): Bacteria > Bacillota > Clostridia > Acetivibrionales > DTU013 > MnB-11. The sequence continues at coordinate 17,517 of VEPD01000128.1, forward strand.
TACATGTGAATACGAATGGTATCCGTTTATGGTTAAAGCCGCGGGAGAGCTTCACGGTGTGGAAGTGACCGGTTTGACCAGTCTTGTACCCGGCAAAAGGGCATTGGTTATCAAAATTCAATTAAAAAACACTAACAGGGATTCCGTCAGGATACCTATACAGATCATAACCGATGGCGGGATGGACTATGTACATATATGGGACTTTCCCAGACCTTTTGCAACCAAGAAAATGGACATATCAGCCGAAAAGGACCGGGTTGTAAAAATAAATAACAACAGATGCATGATTATCGGTACGGATATCGTAAATCTCCTTTGGTTCGAACCTGCCGGACACTGGAATACGGAGATTTCATTATCTGCCGGCGAAGAAAACGTCTATTACCTGGTGGTGGTGCTTGGCGAAAAACATGCGGCCTTCCATGATTTCGAACAGATCATGGGAGAGCCGCAGAAAGCGATACATGACGCTAGAGTTGACTTTGAAAATCAGGTGGACGACATGTTTGACAGGCTGCCGACGTTTGAAGCTTCGGATGAAAGACTGACAGCATATTATTACCGTTCACTTATCCATTATTTGACCAACAAGTGGAAGGTACCTGAATTTGTATTGAAACCCAATTATACGACAGGGAGCATCAAAGGAGGTTGTCTTGCGAACTATCTCTATGATTTTTCGGAAGGATGGGAGCTACATCCCATGTACGATCCTGATGCTTTAAAAGAACATATAAAACAGTTTTTAAAGGTTGACATAACCAACTGTTTCTGTTTCAATTCCATGAGCGGGGCGGCTAACGGTCCCTGGTATCCGGTGAATCAGGAGAAAATCATAGGCCTGATTTATTTTTATGTATCTCAAAGCGGTGACGCTGATTTTTTAAATGAAATTATCAACGGGAAAACGATTCTTGATCTGATTGTTTACCATGCAAAGCTGGGGGATGATGGGGATGGCCCGGCCACGTTATATGATTATGGCATCGACGGGGAGCATCACCTGGAATTGAAGCGGGGATCATACCATGGAATTCTGCCGGATCTGAACGGCAGGAGATATCAAAACTATATATGGGCTTATGAGCTTTCCCAAATGGCGGGTAAGCCGATGCCGTTACTTTCCCAACGTGCCGGGACGATTAAAGGCCTTCTTAAGAAAGAACTATGGGATCCGGATGAAAAATGGTTCTGTTTCAAAACCGGCGGACAGAAGCTGTTCACATATACTATTCAGATGTATAAGCTTATCAGCAGCGCCGTGCTTGATGAAGAAGAACTGGAGGGCTTGCTGAGCCATTTGAATGAGGAAGAATTCTTTTCCGAATTCGGCTTTCACAGCATATCAAAAAAAGATCCGGCTTATAACCAGGCGGATATTGACAATGGAGGCGGAGGATGCTATGTTTCTTTTCCGCCGCAAATAGCTGAACGGTTATATAAAGCCAACCTTGGCGGATATGCCGAGGATATCCTTAAAAGAATCCTGTGGTGGGGTGAAAGGTTGCCTTATTGGGGGGATTCCCAGGTATCAAACAATATAGACTACCGGACTGATTCGCCGTTACAGTGTACTATTGGCAGTGTGGCTGGAGCCCAATGCATAATTTTCGGGATGTTCGGAGTTGAGGTCCGGTTCGATGGGACCATAGTCATCTGTCCGAAGCCGGTGTCATTTTCCGCTGAAATGTCCCTTAAAGGGTTAAAACTCCGGGGCCATAATATCGACATAACTGCGGAGGGCGGAAAATTCAGGGTTGATGCGGATGGGCGGACAATTTCAGCTGAAATCGGTACTCGTGTGATCATAGACGGTAAAAACGGCATGAAATGCTTTTAAATTAACCTGATCTCACTGTTGTTTGGTTAACATGATTATTGCAAGCAGACTGTTTTAAAATAGTTTTATTGAGAAAGAATTACTTTTGGGAAAGGTCAGGAGGATATTTAATGCCTTTACATCTTTTAAGTTTGGTCGACACCGAAGATTTCGGGAGCGATACGATTAGAATAGGGGATCTGAATAACGACGGAGCGCCTGAACTGCTGTTCATCCAGAGCTTCAGGCCTACCAGGGAGATATCGTGCCTGACGGCTGCCGATATCCATGGAAATATAATCTGGCAGAAAGGAAATAAGTCCAAAAAGAACTGTGATACCTATGCCGACCTGCCGGTCCAGATTTATGACTGGGACAACGACGGTTTGAACGAAGTTCTCTGGATTGAACAGGCCGACTATCTTGATTTTGAAGCGCATAGCTACAATCCTTCCGGCAAAGTCCTGCTGCTGGATACTAAAGATGAGGTAAGGCATGATAAGGAGCGTTATGTCGAAAGAGCGGCGGCATACGGAAAGCATGCAACCATGCATGTGCTGGAGGGAAGCACGGGCAAGGAAAAATATTCCTTTCCCATACCGGCTCCTGCAGACGACAGTTTTTTATTTGCAAATCTGACTGGAGAATCAAGAAAGGAAGACTTGATAGTAAAGGACAGGTATTGGAACATGTGGGGCATCAGCCATAACGGCGAGGTGTTATGGCACTGGAATGGTTCTACCGGACATTATCCCGCCGTAGGCGATCTGGATGGCGATGGAAAAGATGAAGTATTTACCGGTTTTGCATTGGTTGACCATGACGGCAGGGAGCTGTGGAGAACGGATAACAATTATTCACATGCCGACGCCACCTATATAGCCGCAGCAGGTGGGGAAACCAGACTGTTCTTCGGCAATCACGGGCTTCACTGTCATAATGTTGCGGGAAAGGAATTGTGGTACCATCCCATAGGCGAAGCCCAGCACGTCCTTGCAGCCTGTTTCCGGCCCGACCTGGGTCCCATACAGATTGCCGTTATTGTAAGAGGGCAGATTGAAAAAGATACAAAACAATCCAGGTTTGACGCCGACGACCTGTATTATGGCGTCTATAGAGGGCCGTCGGTACTTTACCTTTACAGCTGGGACGGCAGCGAAATATGGCGCCGCCAGCAGCCGCCGGGAAGCTGGGGGGCGTCGGCCAGGATAATAAACTGGACCGGAAACGCCGCACAGAGGAATATTCTAGTGACGTGGCGGGGTATCAGGCCGGCGGCGGTCTACGACGGTTACGGGAATGTCGTCGACGAGACCGGTACGGACCTGAAGGGTATCAGCACCTGCTACGGTATGTGTGCCGATATATACGGCGACAGCCGGGATGAAATCATCCTCTTCGACAGAAACGGATATGCCGTTTACGCAAATTCCAGCTCTCTTCCGGTTCCGTCATTATATAATTATACAGTATATGCAGGGACATAGATTGAATGATGAGGAGGTAGGACCATGCAAAGTCTATTGAAAATTGGTTTTTTAGCTTTGACGATGACTGAATTCGATGCGATACTTGATGTTGAGGATGTAAGAAAAAAGGAAATTCCCGATATCAATGAGCCGGATTATTTAAAGCCCATGATAGCTTTCCTTCAGAGATTCGGCGAGGTTATATATCCGGGGGTTGTCGGTGAAGAAACCGGAGCTTTGAATGCCCGCAACTGTTTTGCCAGGGGAGGAGCGGATATAATCATTGCCCATGAAATATCTTTCACCCTTGACTTGACTTGTCTTCAAGCCCTGGATAGGTTGGATATACCTGTGATAATCTGGAATACACAGGATAAAAAGACCCTGAACAGCGACCTGGATTTTGCTCAGACAATGGCTAACTCAGGGATAGCGGGCGTCCCCCAATTGACCAACGCTTTGTACAAGCAGGGAAGAAAATTCAAGGTTATGACCGGACATGAGGGACAGGAAAAGACGTATAAGCAGTTTGAAAAAGTTTTCAAGGCTTTGAGTACAGCCAAATCACTAAGGACTTCAAAGATCGGGATGATCGGCCATGTATATCCCGGCATGACAACGCTTACTGTTGAGGAAGCCGGCTTTAAAGAGCAGGTGGGCCCAAGTGTGGAGCATATCATGATAAGCGATGTAATTAAAGCGTCAAAAGAAATTTCACTGGCCGAAATAGAGACTGATATTGTTAATTTAAGAAGGAAAGCCGAAATAACCGGATTAAAAGATACTGATCTCATACAATCTTCAAAAATATATTTTGGTTTTAAAAAAGTACTGCAAAAAAGGAATATCGACGCGGCAGGTATTTTATGCGGCAGGATAATACAGGAAGAAGCGCTGGGAGTTGCTCCGTGCTATGCTTTATCAAGACTTCTGGACGACGGCATACCAACCACCTGTGAATGTGACGTGCCTACTGCTGCAGCTATGCTTATTGTAAAATCATTTGCAGGGGAAGCTTGGTTTCAGGAGTTTTATACCATGGATATGGAAAAGGATCTATTGATGTTGAGCCACTGCGGCTACGGGAATTGTTCCCTGGCGAATCCCGTGTACGGTATAAAAGTCAAACCCCAGCCCTGTTTCCCGGGACCCGCGGGGAGCGGAGCGGCATACGAGTTTGCCGCAAAGGAAGGCGACATCACAATAGTATCTTTGACGGTTTCCTCTAACGGTAAATACAAGCTGGTTGCTGCTTTGGCGGAAGCTGTCGGCATACCTCCGTACCCCATAGCCTGCCCCCAAATGATGATAAGATTCAAAGCCGGAAATCTCCAGGACAGCATAGAAGCATTCTGTCAGTCCGGAGCAATGCACCACATGGCCGTGGGATATGGAGACATAACTGATGAAATAAGGCTGTTGGCGGAATTTTTAAATATCGGATATGAAAAAATATAGGTGTGATGATTATGGGGTATTTATTAGGCATAGACATGGGACATTCGTCAATAAAGTCTTCACTGGTAGATTACGAAAACGGATTATTATTTTTTGAAAAGGAAGACATTAAGGAATCATATGTCTCAGGTCTGGTTTTTGAAACAGATCCGGAGGAATATATTCATGGAATCAAAAAGATTGTATCCGCTTTCAAAAACAGTGGTATTGATTTGTCCGAAATAGAGTCGGTCTCGTTTTCGGTAGCGGGAGAGTCCATATTATTCGTTGATTCCGATGGAAAGCCGCTTACAAAAATAATCATGGGAATGGACAGCAGGGCGGCCGGACAGGCGCAGGACATCAAAAACAAATTTGGCGACCGCATGATTTATAAAATAAGCGGACAGCCGGACGTAGATTCCATATGGCCGGCATGTAAAGTACGATGGATAAGGGAAAACCGTCCTGAAGTTTTTGCAAAGACGAGATATGTGATGTTCCTGGAGGATTATATCATTTACAGGCTGACAGGAAAAATAGTCTGTGAATGCACAATGGCAAGCTCTTCACTTTATTATGACTATGAAAGCGGCGACTGGTGGGACCCTATGCTGAATTACCTTGAAATCAAAAAAAGGCAACTCCCTCCTATTCTAGCTCCTGCAGTATTTGTTGGGAATGTGACGAAAAAAGCGTCGGAGGATTTCGGACTTTCTACCGATACAAAAATAGCAACAGGGATACAGGACCAGATTGCCGGTGCAATAGGGGCAGGCAACATAAAAAGCGGCATGATTACTGAAACTACAGGGACCACCGTGTCCCTCGGCATTATCGCCGACAACTGGGGATCCGGTAAGGGAAGGGGAATACCGTTCTGGCCGTATATATGCGGGGGAAAGAGCTTTTTGTTACCCTGGAGCAAATCGGGGGGAAGTATTTATCAATGGTTCAGAAACGAATTTTACGGTGCTGAATGCGCAACAGCCCAAAAAGAGGGAAAGGATATCTACCGTATTATTGATGAAAAGGCGTCAAGGGTACCTGCAGGAAGTAACGGCCTGATCATGCTGCCCCATTTCTGGGGGGCGGTCAATCCTGAAAACAATGCGGATGCAGTCGGGGTTATTTACGGTCTTAATATATCAAGCGGCAAGGATTCTATCGGACGCTCGATACTTGAGGCAGTGGCACTTGTAATCAGGTCGAATGTGGAATTACTCAAAGAAGCGGATATACCGGTAATTGAAATACGTTCCATGGGCGGCGGCGCCAGAAGCCCTTTATGGTGCCAGATCAAAGCAGACGTCCTGGGACTGCCGCTACAGACTCTTGAGAATGAAGAGACTGCGTCCCTGGGGGCTGCGCTGCTTGCCGGCCTTGCTGTAAAAAAATACGTCCATTTGGAGGATGCTGTTAATAAATTCGTGAAGGTTTCCAGGGTTTACGTGCCGGATGAAGAGAATATTAAACTGTATGACGGGATATATAAAAAATACAGAGAGATTTACAAGCATCTGTTGCCGGTATTTGGCAGTAAATAAAAATGATGTATTTCTTTATAGGATCGGCGAAATTTTGTTTTCACATTTGACTTTTTACGGTAGAGTCAAAACAAAACAACATAAAATTTTATTCCCGCAAAAATGAATTTGCTTAGCAGATAATTAAGGTATGAACATTGACATAAAAATAACCTAGCAGTATAATATTATTGAATGATTTAACTTTTTATTCATAATCAGGTTAATTCCATGACATATTGGAGGATAGCCGGATGTTTGACAATAAACTGACCAGAAAACTTCCCAGATATTACAGATACCTGAAAGAACAGCTTGAATACTATGAAACGGAGTTTGTTTCATCGGAAATTTTAGCGAAATTAATGGGCGTATCGCCCTCTCAGATAAGACAGGACTTCAGCAGGCTCGGTTATAGCGGATTTCACGGCAAAGGCTATGATATAAGGGAAATACTGAAGAAGGTCACAAATTTGTTGGAGACAGACGTAAAAAAGAACTGTATTTTGGTCGGAGCGGGTAATCTGGGACAATCCATGTGTAAATACGAGGCGATAGGGGAGAGCGGTTTTATTTTAAAAGCGCTGTTTGATGTCAATCCAAAGATTATCGGCCTTGTTATCAACGGATATGAAGTTCTTGACGTCGACCATCTGGAAGGCTACATAAAGGATAATGATATTAAAGCCGCTTTTCTCTGTACACCTAAAAATGTCGATGCAGCGCTGATTAAAACGCTTTACGGCCATGGAGTAAAAGCGTTTCTTGTTTTTTCGCCCATTATTCTGGAAGAGATATTCAAAGATGGAATACCCGGTGATTTAATAATTGAAAATGTACATATCGACGACAATATAAAGCTGCTTTCATATAAAATCAAATTAAACGGACAATATGATTCTATTAATAATAAAAATGTTATTAATATAACGTTATAAATATAACGTTATAAATATAACGTTATAAATATAACGTAATTTATGATTTAATAAAAATAAAATGGTGAGGCGGTAAGAAAATGAATATTTTAAAAGAATCTACCGATGTTATACAAAAAATTTGCGATATTGGAAGGCTGATGTTTGAGAAAGGCTTAACGGATTCAGGGGGAGGAAATATCAGTGTCAGGCATAACGGATTTGTATACATAACCCGGATGATGACAGGGGAAAAGAAAAGATGGGAAATGTCCGTTGATGACGTCATAGTAGCTGATTCTAACTTTTCCGTTATCATAGGCGACCCGCAAAAAATGTCCAGAGAAAGCAGACTGCATTTCGGCATATATGAAAATTTTCCAGATATAGGCGCGATAATCCATGGGCATGCTATGCATCTTCTCGCTTTTGCATCCGCCCAGAAAACGATGATGCCGCTGACCGAACAGTATGAATATTTCATTGGGCAGGACCCTCTGGAATGTATCCCGATTACACCGGGGGCGACTCAAGAGCTGGCAAGGGAAGTAGTCACTTATTTCAAAGCATTAAGAAATGCAGGGAATTCTGCTGCAAAAGGCAATTATTCGGTACTGCTTCCGAAGCACGGTGTTGTTGTCGCGGCACATGATCTGGATGAGGCTTTCGTCATACTGGACACTCTTGAAGTAAACGCCAGGGTGACACTGTTAAGCAAGCTGTTATAGTCTGTGTTTTTACTTAAGGAAAATAAAAAAACAGGTGATGAGATATGGACAAAGCTGATGAATTAAAAGGGTTATTGGAAAGATACAGGAATATCGTAGATAGTGATAAAAACAAAGAGAGGGGCAGGTTGTGGACTCCGACTCCCGACGTTGTCAAGGAAAAATTCAGGGGTCAGCCGAAGCCGTACGCTCATATCGGGAAAATACCTATGCTAGCATGGCCCGAGACGAGAATGTGGGCTGATTTGCTTAATTTTACAATGGACGAATATTATAAGAAACCTGTTGTTTATTTAGAGAACCTTTTAAAGTCAAGGATTTATTATTTTGAAAATTTTAACGACGACAATTACATGGAAGAGATGCTTCCCATATATCTTGGAGAAGGTTTTGAGGCCTCATTTTTCGGAATTGGGCAGGAATACAGCCCTTATAAGGACCCCTGGCCTGTGGACTGCCCTGTTATCATAAATGAGGAGGATTTGGAAAGTTACAGGTATAACAATACCTTTAATAATGGTTTAATGGGTCTGGCCAGGCAATTCTATGAAACAATCAGTGAAATTGCGGCCCCGTGGGGTTTAAGGGCCGGATTCCCAAATTGGTACCACAGCCCGTTCCACATGGTTATTTTTGTACACGGGCTGGAGAATACGTTTTTGGATTTGGTGTATAAACCTGATTTCATAGAATCATTATTGGGATATATGACTGAAAGTGAAATCGATTGGAGCAAAAAAAGGGCGGAATATCTGGGAATAAATGATGTTCCCCTTCCAATACTGGCAGACGATTACATTTCGCTGCCGAATATTTCTCCGAAGATGTATAAAGATCACATACTTCCTTTTGAAAAACACCTGTCGGAAAGAATGGGGGGAATTGCTTACTGGCATGATTGTGGTGATGCAGGTCCCTATATGGAATATGTAAAAGAGATACCGGATATCAAAATGGTTCATTCGGGTCCATATACCAAATTTAAAAAGGTGGCTGAAAATTTTAGCGGGATTCCTGTTGAGGTGCATTTAAACCCCGTGAGCGATTATATGGAAGCAAACTGTGAAAATATGAGACAAAGCATTGAAAATATCATAAAAACAGCACAGTTCCATAACGTTTCAGCTTATACGGTACGCATCACCTGCTATAGGAGAAGCGGTTCCGGGATAGAAAAAGATATTGAAAAAATCAGGGAATGGACTGAAACATCACAATCTCTTGCATTTGTATAGTAGTGGAATAATTCTTTATATTATACGAGACAGGGGGATTCCTATATGGTCAGGAAATATATCAGGCATTTAGGTATATTCGGGCAAAACAGCAGAATGTTCATGCAGTTATTTCTGTACTATTTTGTAATAGTAACCATCATTTTAAGTTTAACCATATTTCTCGTTTATGACAGGATGAAAGAAAAAACCTATAAAGAAGTCGGCGACCTGAATATCGAAATGATGGACCTTTTAAGCCGGTCGATGGATGAACTGATAATGAAAAAGATACTGGAAGCTCTTTCTGCCAAGCTGAATTATAGTAATACCTATTTCTATGATTTTATCACAACGGGTGATAAACAGGATATACAGAATATTGGCTGGCTTATGCAGGACTTGAATAGAATACGTCTTTCCAATGATTTTATCGAAAGTATATACATATACAG
>VEPD01000131.1 GCA_012027035.1 Ruminiclostridium sp.
ATCCTCTCTGGGATGCGCTTTTATGGCGGGCTTATCTGTTGGCCTATATAAGGATATAAGCGATATGAAAAAAATAATAAAAATCAGGAAGGAATATTTACCGGATTCACAGAGAGTTGACGTTTATAATGGAAAGTTCAGGTTGTACAAGGATTTATATAAAGCCGTCAGGAATTTATACTAACCATGCGGAGGTAAAGAGACAGCCTTCCGGATATCTGAGGGCTGATAGCCCTTCGTGGATTTGAAAATGCGGTTGAAGGTTCTGATGCTATTGAATCCGCACTCATATGAAATATCAATAATTGATTTGCTGCCGGTTTTTATCAGGTATTCAGCTTTGTCAATCCGCACTTTGCTGAGATATGACTTGAAGTTGATACCGGTAAAACTGTTGAACAGCCTGGAAAAATAGCAGGGACTAAAATTTGCTTTTTCCGATATGGCAGAAAGGGAAATATCATTCATGTAGTTATTTTCCAGGTATTGAATGGCATATTGAATTTTTTGCATATTAGAAGGTTTGTGGCTTTCTTTGCTGGAAATGACGTCGTATGTTCGAAAATGCCTCAGCGCCAACGCGCATAATTCTGATATTCTCCCCTTAACATATAAGCTGTAAAATGCTTTTTTTTCGTCAATCTCTTTTAAAATAATTTGGAATGTTTCTATAATACTGCTGTGGGTTTGCTCATCAAGATTTTTAAGCAGCTTTATATCTATGAAAGGTTCACTGAAGCGCTGGTTTTCCGGCCATCCCTGGGGGCTTCCAATTAATTCGGGATGAAAAATCAACGCAATAATTATGGAATGCATATCCCTGCTGTCATAATAATGGATATCCTTACTGCTGAATATTGCCATTTCTCCTTTGCGGAGTATTTTTGATTCCTTGTTGATGCCGATACGGATGCAACCTTCCAGGACATAAACTATTTCAACGTCAATATGCCAGTGTGCCAGAAAATTATTGTCTATCCGATAAAATACGTTAAGAGGGATATCCGGACCGTATTCTCTTGTCTCATGGAATGCATTCATAAGTGTACCTGTCAAAGCATTCAGTATATATATATTATATTGCAAAAAGCAAAAATTGTCCATGTGGCAAAAAAATCTGACCAGACATAATAATGTGCGAATGATATCATTATATATTAAAATGGCAGATACATTATTGATTAAGGGGAGATTTTATGAATGTAAAAGATATTATTTCCAGGATGACTATTGAGGAAAAATTTACCCTGCTTACAGGTAAAAATAACTTTCAGACCGTGGCGATTGAGCGGCTGGGTATACCTTCAATCGCTGTTTCCGATGGACCTCACGGTGTGAGGATACTTGAAGATGGCGGAAAGGTAAGGGCATGTAAAGCCGTCTGTTTTCCAACCTCTTCGGCTATGGCGGCTACCTGGAATCCAGGACTGGTTCGCAGTGTCGGGAAAGCCCTGGGCGAAGAATGCGGGGCTTTGGGGGTTGACATACTTGCCGGCCCAGGTACCAATATTAAGCGCACGCCGCTCTGCGGCAGGAATTTTGAATATTACTCGGAGGACCCTTTGCTTGCAGGGGAGCTTTCGGCAGCTTTTATCGAAGGAGTGCAAGGGGAAGGCGTGGGTGCTTCATTAAAGCATTTTGCGGCTAACAATCAGGAATTTGACCGTCTTCAGATAAGCAGCGAGGTTGACATCCGGGCTTTAAGGGAAATTTATTTCAAACCCTTCGAAATAGCGGTAAGGAAATCACGGCCATGGACGGTGATGTGCGCATACAACCGTTTAAACGGAATATTTTGCAGTGAAAACAAGTCTATTCTCAACGATATTCTGAGAGATGAATGGGGATTTGACGGGTTTGTAGTATCCGACTGGCATGCAGTCCATGACAGGGTCAAATCCCTTAAGGCGTCGCTGGAGCTTGAAATGCCCTTTAATGATAAAAGCGCAGCCGTATTAAAGGAAGCATATGAGAAAGGGAAAATAACGGAGGATGAAATCAACTCTGCACTTGAACGTTTGTTGAATATAGTTTTCCGTATCTCCAGCGCCCGCAGCAGGAGATTGGGGGAATACAACGCCGAAAGTCATCACGGGCTTGCAAAAGAAGCTGCACTGGAAGCCATAACTCTCCTTAAAAATGAGGATATGATTCTTCCTGTTACAAAAGAAAAGGCAAAAAGGGTTGCGGTTATAGGTCAATTTGCCATGGAGCCTGCAATTCAAGGTAGCGGAAGCTCACGCGTAATACCCGGCAATGTCGATAGTCCGCTGGAAAGGATATTGGAGCTTGCAGGCAATGACATTGAGGTGGAGTTCTCCCTTCTGTATGATAATAATTTCAATGGGGCTGATATTTCAATCAAAGGGCTGAATAAAGCAATGGAAGCTGCAATGAACGCAGATATCGTAATAGTGTTTGTTGGCAACTACACAGATTATGAAGCTGAAGGCTATGACAGGAGGACAATGAAACTTCTGCCCGAATTTGAAAATTGCATATTGAGAGTTTCCGCACAAAATCCTAATACTGTAGTTGTGGTCCAGGCAGGTTCGGCGATCGACATGTCTGCATGGATTGACAAAGTAAAGGGAGTGGTTTTTGCCTGGTTTACGGGACAGGCAGGCGGAAGCGCTCTGGCAGAGATCCTTTTCGGATTGGCAAGCCCCAGCGGTAAAACCGCAGAGACCTTCCCGGTCAGGATTGAAGATACCCCGGCATATGGTACCTATCCCGGCAATGGGTATGCATCGTGGTATTCTGAAGGGATAATGACAGGATACCGGTATTATGACACCTATGACAAGGATGTCCTCTTTCCGTTTGGACATGGACTTTCATATACCGCTTTCGAGTATTCCTGCTTGAGGATATCGCCTGAGGCTGCTTCTGAAGGCGATACGGTGACGGTCGGTTTTAAAATCAGAAACAGCGGCGGCATTCGGGGGAAGGAAACATTCCAGCTATATGTCAGGGATATGGTGTGCAAGGTGCTTCGACCATACAAGGAATTAAAAGCTTTTGGCAAGGTAGACCTTGGACCAGGAGAGGAAAAGGAAGTTTTTCTGAAACTGGACAGGGACGCCTTTGCATATTTTAACGCTTCTTTGAATGCCTGGCATGTGGAAAGCGGAGTGTTCCAGATACTTATAGGCTCGTCTTCCCGCGACATAAGACTTAAAGGAAGTGTGAACATCAAGGCGTTGAATGATTTTTCATAGCAGAAGGATTGTTAAAGGAAATAAGCGCAGTTATAAAATTAAGTATTAAGTAAAGGAAAGGTTAGTATGTTTGAAAAAGTTAAAAAGAAGCATAGCATAAAGTTGGGCTTTCTGCCAACGAGAAGGAATGTATTCAGCAGGGAAGAAGCGGGCAGGATCAAGAAGCTTATTGAACTTAAAGTCGGGACTTATGGATGCGAATATGTAAATCTGGACTGGCTCAATGAAGAAGGGCTCATTTTCAGCGGGTCGGATGCCGGAAGGGTGGCCAGAAAATTTATCTGTGAGGATGTTGACGCAATATTTGCCCCGCACTGCAACTTCGGCACCGAGGATGCCATAGCAAAGGTCGCAAAAAAGGTGGGGAAGCCCTTATTGATCTGGGGACCCCAGGATGATGCGCCGTCACCCGACGGATACCGATTGAGGGACACCCAATGCGGTATGTTTGCTACAACAAAGGTCCTGAACAGAGAAGGCGTCCCATTTACATATATAACGAACAGTCACATTGACGATATGATTTTCGACAGGGGATTCCGTAACTTTTTATCTTCGGCGTCTGTTGTAAAATCCTTCCGGTCACTAAGAATAGGCCAGATAAGTACAAGGCCCGGAGCCTTCTGGTCAGTCATCTGCAATGAGGGTGAACTGTTGGAGCGATTTGGAATTGAAACGGTGCCTGTTACGCTTGGCGATATTGCCAGAGACGCCGGATCAATTATCAAGGATAATGGTGTTGAGCTGAAGGAAACCATACAGAGAATAAGAGGAAAGGTCGGAGTTATTCAAGTAAATGATGAAGAACTTGAAAAGCTTGCCGCCTTGCAGCTTGCCGTCAGACATTGGGCTGACTGTGAAGGGTTGTCTTCAGTTGCCATACAGTGCTGGTCCGCCCTGCAGGAAGAGATGGGAATAGCTCCCTGCTTTGTGAATGGGGAACTGACCGGTGAAGGGCTTCCGGTAGTTTGCGAAACCGATATTCACGGGGCTGTTACTTCAGTTATGGTCCAGGCAGCGGCATCAGGTGAGAAACCGGTATTCTTTGCCGATCTTACGATACGTCATCCTGAAAATAAAAATGCGGAGCTGTTATGGCACTGTGGTAATTTTCCGCATTCACTTCTGAATGAGGGCGGATATAACGGGCTTACTGAGCATTTCGGCATGCCGTATCCCGGGGCCGGCGATTTTGAAATCAGAGGCGGAGATATAACCGTCGGCAGGTTTGACGGGCTAAAAGGAGAATATTATCTTTTAATTGGACATGGCAGAGGGGTGGAAGGTCCGAAAAACAAAGGGACGTATGTCTGGGTTGAATTCAATGACTGGCCGCTGTGGGAGGAAAAATTTATCTACGGACCATATATCCATCATTGTACGGGAATACACGGAAAATATGCTCCTGCATTATTTGAAGCATGCAGATACATACCCGGACTTAAGCCGGATCCGGTAGACCCGACTGAAGCAGAAATCAGAAAGATTCTTAGGGGCTGAGAGCTATTGTTGCATAAAAGAGCTTTGTATTACGCGCACTTGTTAATTTTTGAGTCATTACGGTGAGGCTCATCACAAAAGGAGGATGTATATGCCAAAACTATCGGCTTTTCCCAAAGGTTACATGAAAGAGCTTTGTATTACACATACAATGTCGATTTTCGATTGGATTGATCTGGCGTCGGGGTTGGATGTGGATGGGTTGGAGCTTTACCCTTCATTCTTTACTTCTTTTGAATATTCCTATCTCAAAAAAGTGAAAAGAGCCGTATCCGAACATAAACTTGTTACGCCCATGTTCTGTGTTTCGCCTGATTTCACAAAACCTGACAAAGCCGCAAGGAGGACGGAAATTGAAAAATACCGCAGGATACTTGATGTGGCGGCATTCTTTGAGGTGCAGACCTGCAGGGTGCTTTCAGGCCAGGGATACCCCGGATTAGCCAGGAATGAGGGCGTTGACCGGGTTGTTGAATGCGTAAACGAGGTATTGCATGATGCGGCAGCCAGAAGGATTACGCTGGTGATTGAAAATCATTATAAGGACCCTTCCTGGGATTATCCCGAGTTTGCGAGGCCGGTTGAAATATTTCTTGAGATTGTCAACCGGATAGAATCTCCATGGTTCGCAATAAACTATGACCCTTCAAATGCCTATACTTCGGGAGCCGACCCCCTTGTCCTCCTGAAAAAGATAAAGGAGAGGGTTGCCTGCATGCATGCCAGCGACCGTTTCATCAAGGAAGGGTATACGCTTGAGGATTTAAGGAAGCAGGACGCCGGAGGCGGTCCCGGATACAGCAGCATATTGTCCCATGGCGCCATTGGGAAGGGCTTGAACGATTATGATGCGATTTTCACCGAACTGAAAAGCGCAGGTTTTGATGGCTGGATATCCATAGAAGACGGAGAAAACGGTATGGAAGAGCTGAGGCAGTCTGTAGAATTTCTGAGGCGGAAGATTGCCTTCCACTTTGGATATTAAGCACTGGTGAGAATATTACTTCCGTTATGGATTCCTGTAAATGCAGTCCACCTGGCCGGCATTTGCAGAGAAATCGGAAGTAATATTTTGAGTGCTCCCAAATATATCAATATATAAGTCGAACTAAGTTTTTATGTCATTCTGAGCGATAGCGAAGAATCTCAATGCAGCTATGAGATCCTTCGCTCCGCTCAGGATGACAGGGTAAAACTATTAATTCAACTTATATAACAACAATTTACATCACTTTTGCACGTTAGTTCAGCAAAGAAAGGAATGCATGTTAATATGAAAGCTCTGGTAAAATACGGATTGAAGGAAAAGATGGTAGAACTCAGGGAAGTGCCGGAACCTGAAATCGGAGAGTGGGACGTGCTGCTTGAAGTGAAAGCGGCGGGCGTCTGCGGAAGCGATATAGAAATGTGGCATCACAGAGTGGGATTTGCCGTCAATGTACCAATCATACAGGGACATGAATTTTGCGGGATTATCCGGGACGCGGGATCCGGTGTAAAGGAATTTAAGGCCGGCGACCGTGTAGTGAGCGAAACAGCGGCATATATCTGTGGAAGCTGTAGCTTCTGCCGTAAGGGCGAATATAACCTGTGCCCTGACAGGAAAGGGTATGGTGCGGGAGTTGACGGATGTTTTACAAGATATGTAAGGGTACCGGAAAGAGTGCTGCATAAAATACCGGAAAATGTGAGCTTTGACTATGCAGCTTTGACGGAACCAGCGTCTGTAGCCTATAATGCCGTATTTGTCAAGAGCCGCATAAAACCGGGTGAACCCGTAGTGGTGATCGGTCCCGGTCCCATAGGGTTATTTGCGGTACAGATGGCAAGGATAGGCGGGGCATATCCCATTGTCCTCATCGGTACGGATGCAGATAAAAACAGGCTTGAGACAGGTATTAAGATTGGCGCCGACTACATAATAAACGTTTCTACGGATGATGCGGTAAAAACCCTTATGGGATTGACCGGCGGTATGGGAGCGCCTCTTGTAGTTGATGCAGCGGGCAATAATGCGGCTCTGAAGACAGCTTTTGATATTGTAAGCCGTAACGGACAGATTACCAGGCTTGGC
>VEPD01000200.1 GCA_012027035.1 Ruminiclostridium sp.
ATGTGCGCATAATTACCATATAAGGGCATATTATGGTAATGGATTTGACAAAAATTCCATTTTGGCATAAAATATCTAGCAGTCCCTTATTAATATTTTAACAGGAGGGTTTTGGTTTGATACCACTTGCGAAAAATATTAAAAGGTTTTTTTCATTCAGGGAAATAGCAATTTTTTTAATTGCCGTCATTGTTTCTGTTTCTGCGGGGCTTGGAGTTTTCGTGTACCTGAAGAAGGACGTCA
This sequence comes from Ruminiclostridium sp., assembly GCA_012027035.1. Taxonomy (GTDB): domain Bacteria; phylum Bacillota; class Clostridia; order Acetivibrionales; family DTU013; genus MnB-11. Next base: position 244 of record VEPD01000200.1, read on the forward strand.
TTATTAATGACAATGGAAGCCAACTGGTGGTCAAAACAATGAAAAACACCGTGGGTGAAGCCTTGGAACAGAACAATATCAGTGTTTCTCCGGATGATTATATCAGTGTGTCACAGAACACTGAATTACAAAGGATGAAGGTTAATAAAATAGCAATTAAAAGAGCCGTACCGGTAAATATACTGTCGGATGGAACTGAATTCAAGTTGATGACCTACAGGAATACAGTAGGAGAGGCTCTTGCAGTTAGCCCCGTGAAACCGGAAGGCCTTGACAGACTGGAAGGTGTATCGCCTGGTGACAGGATAGTAAAGGAAATGAGCATAAGGATAATAAGGGTTAAGGAAGATATCATTTCTGAAAAAGAGCCTATTCCTTATCAGACACTCAAGAGAGAAAACTCCAGACTTGACAAAGGCACTGAGAAAGTTGTCAAACAGGGCGAAGAAGGAGTACGGGAAAAGCAATATAAGGTCGTTACCGAAGACGGGGTTCAGACTTTGAGGGAATTGGTCAAAGATTCTGTATTACTTGACCCGATTAACATGATAATTGAATTCGGTACGGTTTTAAACCACAAGACAGCCAGAGGAGGCATAATCAGATACAGGAAAGTACTGGATATGAGGGCGACCGCTTATACTGCATCCTTTCAGGATACCGGCAAGAATCCCGGTGATCCGGGCTTCGGTATAACAAAAACAGGAATACGGGCTAAAAAAGGAGTTATAGCCGTCGACCCGAGAGTCATACCTTTGGGAACCAGAGTATATGTTGAAGTTGCCGGAAGCACACCGGACTATGGATTCGCATTGGCAGCCGATACCGGCGGGGCTATCAAAAAAGACTTGATTGATCTGTATTTCGAAGGTCAGGATTTTGTCAACAGATGGGGAGTAAAGAGGGTAAAGGTTTATATTCTGCTGGATGAATAGGGTATAAGCTCAAATAAACAATATTATAGGGGACTAAAACTTGTGCCGGGGTATAAAGTAACTCCGGCAACTTTATTAAAATGATGGATATGGATACAAAGACCTTATTAAAAAAATTCAATATTCGGCCGATTAAATCGCTGGGACAGAATTTTCTGAATGATAATAATACTTTAAAGGCCATTGTCGATTCAGCCGGGATTGGGAACAGGGATATTGTGATTGAAATAGGGCCCGGGCTTGGAGGAATGACGTCCGAATTGGCGGCAAGAGCCGGCAGGGTTGTTGCAGTTGAAATTGACAAATACCTTATGCCTGTCCTGCGGGAAAACCTTAAAGCATTTTCCAATGTGACGGTTCTTAACAAGGATATTATGAAGATGGATATCGGGAAAGACATTATGGAGTCGGAAGAATTGACTTATTCAGGCTTTAAACCTGATAAAATCAGAATTGTCGCAAATCTGCCGTACTACATTACCACCCCTGTTGTCATGAAGCTACTTGAACAGGAGCTTTCTGTCGAGTGCATGGTATTCATGGTTCAGACGGAGGTTTCGGACAGAATGGCGGCAGAACCCGGAGGGAAGGAATACGGCGCACTGTCTGTTGCTGTTCAGTTTTATTCCAGACCGCACAAGCTGTTTAACGTATCTCCGCAGTGTTTCATACCGCAACCGGCGGTGGAGTCCTCCGTGATCAGGCTGGATATCTACAAAACTCCACCGGTTCAGGTACTTGACAGAAAAGTATTTTTTAAAACAGTAAAAGCAGCTTTTGGGCAAAGAAGGAAGACCTTGATAAATGCGCTGTACAATGCAGGCTGCTTTAGTAAAAGCAAGGTGGAGATAAGGGAAATATTGAGAAGTATGGGGATTGATGAAAATCAGAGGGGCGAGACTTTATCACTGGAACAATTCGCCCGGTTGTCAAATCTTTTGCTGAATAACCACTAAATCATGTACTATAGCGTAAACAACCAATTTATTCCCACAGAAATAATGTGTTGAAGCATTTGCAATATTTCTATGAGGCGCATAAATGCTGATTTAATAATGAAGTTTACGCTGTAGTACTAAGTATTGCCCGGGTTTTTTATTTAAGGAAGCATTTCTTTCTTGTCTGCATATACATATATTATGTGTATGCTCTGGGTAAGAGGGGGATGGAAGTGGAAGCAAAAATAGCATTTCAAAGGAATTTTCTAATATTTAATACGGAAGACGGCTGTTTCGAAGCCGGGCAAAAACCTTCAGGACACGTCAGGATAGAGGTAAGGGACAGCAAAGGCAAGCTTTGGTCGTCGGCCCAGAATCTGGCTTCAGGTGATGGGAAACTGAAATATAAGCTATATCTGATAAAAGCAGGGAAGGAACCTGGTGCAGCAGTTTGTGCCGGTATGTTCAGTCTGAGGCAAAACAGAGCGGAGCTTGAATGGGCATTTGATCCATATAATGTTCATAGTTCCGGTTATGGGATTTCAGAATTTGACGTCTTTGCTGTATTGACGGAATATGACGACAGGGAAAATACCCGTATTGTCTGTCCGCTTGCTGCATACAGGAGCAAAGGGACTGAATGGAGAAAAAAACTGGATGGGTTGATTTTCTCTCAGAATAAAATGCCTCAGATGCTGCCGGGAAAAGATTACATAACATCTTATCCAATGCCGGTGGAAAAGAACATGACATTCCCAAAAACACCAGGGACTGATAATGATTATACCGGGGCGGAAAAAGCTAATCCGGACGAAGAAAACATTTATCAGGAAGCAGAAGATATTTATACTGAAGAAAACAAAAATATGTTCACAAATCCGGATATCATCCCGGATGAAAACATCAATGCGGCGCCGGTTCAGTTTCAACAGCAGTATGGTATCCATATGCCTGTGGAAACGGTAAACATGCAGGCCGGAGAAGCCCCGACACAAGAGCAGCCTCAGTATTACAATCAGATCAATCAACAGACTGTGCCTGTTCAAGTCCCACAGATTCCGGCAAATCCAGATAGCAATTGCCTTTATATGAATGGAAATATGTGCGGCATGTATGTGAATACAGGCGGCCCAAGTCCGTGTAGCACCTGTCACATATATACACGTACCCATACCGGTAATAAAGAAGAAAAAAAAGGCGACCTGGATAAATTAAAAGAGCTGCTGGGCAGGAATTTTGAGCAAAATGACCCTTTCCAAACCAAACGAAGTGATTATAAATGGTGGAAAGTTTCAAACCCTGTAAATCTGAACAATATTTTATATCAATGCAATATAAGGTCACCATTGTTGTTCAACCCCATGGTAATGATGGCTCATTTCAAATACAGACATCTTGAAATAGGTATATTTACCGATCGGGTAAGAAAGCGGGAATATGTGGTGTGCGGGGTTCCGGGAATGCATATGCTGGACAAAAAACCCTTCGGGGAAATGTGCAAATGGGTCCAGACAGAGGGAAGCAGGCCCAAGTATGGCGGCTTCGGCTACTGGATTGTTTATCTGGATCCCGGTACCGGAAAGATATTGAGTTTGAAGTAAGGCGATATGGAAAGAAAGTGAAATACTTTATATTGACAGGCATCTGTTTTGATTATACTATATAATAGAGTGGCACTCTCTATTATATAGTATAAAATATTGCCGAATGCAGAGGTGATAACTGGATGTCTGGAAATATAAATAAAGAAAGTCTTCTATTACTGGCTGACAAAATAATTGACAGGGATGATCAGGTTAAAATTGCTACCCTTAGTGATGAGCTAACCATTTCACAAGTAGTTAAATTCTTTGAACGTCAGGGCAGAAGCTTTACGAAAACAATGATTCAGAATTATGTACGAGTAGGCGTATTACCGCCGCCTGTAGAAAAAAGATACTATTCTAAGAATCACCTGGTATTATTGACTTTAATAGACAATCTCAAGGCCATATATTCCCTTGAGGAAATAAGGACTGTACTTTTACCCATCAGGAACGATCCTGATTTGTTTGAAGACGATATAATTAAAGCAACGGATGTATACAGGAATTATCATGCTTTGAGGAAGGAAACCCTTGATCAATGGAAAAAATCGCTGCCTGTCATGTTTGACAAAATAAACAAACTACTGGAAGAGGATCAGGTTGCAGATGGTGAAAAGAATACTGCTGTGGCTTTTATGATTTCACTTACCATTATGGCTGATACTATTGCAATGAGAGACTTGATAGCAGAGATCAGCAGAGAACATATCAAAAAATGAGATTAAGCGCAATCGGGAGAAATATTAAGCTTTATGAAGTAAATAAGGTATAAATATAAACGATACTACAACAGATTTCTGACTGGATTTCTTTGATGTAATGGTGAATTTGTATAATATGGCAGAGTGTGATAACATAGTATGTGTTATATAAGTACATAACACATAGAGTAAGACACGATGTACTATTTAACAAAACCGACTGCAGCCGGTAAATTCCACTATTTGATTTTACAGCACATTCGAATATGCTATAATGAATGTGCAAATGAAAGGAGGGTGGTATATGCTCTATGTTTTTATAGGTTGCCTTACTTTCGGGGTCGCGTTCTCCATGTTATCTGTTTTTTTTGGTTCCCATGGACATGGGAGCTTTGACCATGGCGGAGGGATTGATGGACACCATTCCGGAGTGAATTCAGCTGAAGCGCCGTCTCCTCTAAACCCATTGGTGCTTTCAAGCGCAATTACGGCCTTTGGAGCAGTCGGCCTGATTGCCAAAACCGGCTTTGCCATGGGAGATATGTTGAGTACTGTGATTTCCCTCGGTTTTGCCGGGATTATAGGTGCTACGATGTTTTTCGGTGTTGTAAAATTCATGTATGGCTCTCAGTCAAATTCAATGTTTTCATTGTCCGAACTTGTGGACACTGAAGCGGAAATATTGACGCCGATCCCGATGAATGGCCTGGGTGAAATCACCTATGTCATCAACGGCGTCAGGAGCACCCTGTCTGCGAAATCCGCAACTGACGAAGAAATCCGGAGGGGCTCTGTGGTAATCATAAGGGAGGTATCGGGTAATATTGCTCTGGTTCAAAAGAAGATCAGTCTGGATGAATTGAGCGAATATGAGATTGAAGAGCACAAAAACCACGGAAATATTGAAAACTAATTTCAGAAGGGGACATTCCTTAACGTAAAAGGAATGCTGCATGTTCAGGAAGGTGTCCCCTATCATTAAAAGGAGGTATTTATCAATGAATTATGAAGTTCCGGTTATAGCTGGTATTTTGCTGGTTATTGTCATTTTTATCATGATTTCCGTTTTTGTCGGCAGGTATGTCAAGGTCGGTCCCGATGAGGCCCTGATTGTGTCAGGACGGAAGAAAAAGCTTGCCAACGGCCAGGTTGTAGGTTTCAGGATCGTAAGGGGCGGAGCCACCTTTGTATGGCCGATTCTGGAAGTCTCAAAAACTATTTCCATAAGAATCATGCCACTTGACGTCAATTCAAGCGCATATACTTCTCAAGGGGTACAGGTCACAGTTGACGGAATTGCCCAGGTCAAGATAGATTCAAGCCAGGAAGCAATTGCGACTGCTGCAGAGCAATTTTTAAGCCATAAAGAGGAAGAAATCAAAAGAATAGCTACACAAACTCTGGAAGGACATTTGCGTTCCATTGTGGGAAACCTGACAGTTGAAGAAATCAACCAGAACAGGGATGTTTTTGCACAGAAGGTTCAGGAATTGGCAGCAGGCGACCTTGCAAACATGGGCTTGAAGATTATTTCCTTTACCATAAGGGAAATAGCAGATAAAAACGGCTACCTCGAAAGTCTTGGTAAGGCGCAGATAGCAAGAGTGCAAAGAGACGCCGTCATTGGCCAGGCAGAGGCAAAAAGGGATGCCGATATCAGGAGCGCTGAAGCGATGCAAGCCGGTCAGACTGCGAAATTTCTTGCCGAAACAAAAGTTGCGGAAGCCAACAGGGATAAGGAAATGAAGGTAGCTGACTATCAGGCTGCCATAAATGAAAGAAAAGCCGAGGCCGACCTGTCATATGACAAGAAGAAATTTGTCATCCAGCAGGAAGTTGAAAGGGAGGCAATGCAGGTTGAGATCGTCAAAAAGCAGAAGGGAATCGAGCTGCAGGAACAGGAAGCTCTCAGGAAGGAAAAGGAACTGGACGCCATGGTAAGGAAGCCTGCCGAGGCCGATAGGTTCAAGACTGAGATAAGCGCAGAAGCAGACAGGGTAAAGAGATCCAAAGAAGCGGAAGCCCAATCCTTTACCATCAAGGCGGAAGGTATGGCCAAGGCTGAAGCAATAAAAGCTGCCGGTCTTGCGGAAGCTGAGATAATAATGGCTAAAGGCGAGGCAGAGGCTATAGCCCTTACCAAAAAGGCAGAAGCCTATAAACTGTTTAATGATGCCGCCATGGCTCAGATGGTGATCGAAAAACTGCCGGAAATCGCCAGCGCCATCGCACAACCTCTTTCCAGGACGGAAAAGATAGTGATGATCGGTGATTCAGGAGCATCAAAGATAACAAAAGACATTACCAATATCCTGGCCCAGCTGCCTGAAACAGTAAAGGGTCTCACAGGTGTAGACATCACAAATATTATAAAGAATTATGCCGGTGAAGGAAAAACAGACAGAGAAGAATAATACTGATAGAAGAAAAATAATTAAAAAAAGGAACTGTAGAAATGCAGTTCCTTTTGAATTTGAGACATTCAACCAAAGCTGAATATATCTGTCAGAGCAATCTGTCCTTCTTAATAGATTTATGTTAGAATATATTATAGCATGTATAACTCAAAGGAGAAGCCATGAAAAGATTCATAGTGCTGTTTGCCGCCGTCCTGTCTGCGGTAGGTTACATTGTTGCAAGCCTTGCAAACGGGGCAGCAGATCCCAGTGCACTTAAACTGCTGACGCCTGAAGAAATGCCTGCTTTCAGACTTGATGCTCTTCAGGAAGGTCTGGCTTCCAACAAATACGTCATGGCCTCTGTTAACGGCGTCGTCGATGGGGATACTCTGGAGATTGATTATAAGAATAAGGAATATAAAGTCAGGCTTTTGTGCATTGATACGCCTGAAAGCGTTAAACAGGGGGTAGATATACAGCCCTATGCGCTTGAAGCATCAGAACTGACAAAAAGGCTGACGCTTCACAAGAAAGTGCGTCTTATCTTTGACAAAGGCCTCAGAGACAGATATGGACGCCTGCTGGCATATATAATACTGGATAATGGCGAAAACCTCAATGCCATACTGGTAAGAAACGGTTTTGCACGGGTTGAAATTGTAAGTCCTAACAAAAAGTATAAGGAATATTTTCTGAAGCTGCAAAGTGAGGCTATAAAAGACATGAAAGGTATGTGGAGCCTTGATCGGGCGAAACAGCCTTTTGTAAAAGATAGTGACGGCGATTACATTCCAAGGTATTGGAAAACACGAGAAGGTGCTTAACAAGTCATTCCCATTCATGGTATACTATTTTGGAAAGATTGCTACTCGTTCAAAATTAGTACTTTCATTAAAATTATTTGCCGGCGCGCAGCGGCGGAAATGGCGGTTAATATGACGGAAATACAAGGCTTTATACTCGGTTTGATACAGGGGTTTACTGAATTCCTTCCTGTGAGCAGCTCAGGCCACCTGGTGCTTTTCCAAAAAATATTCGGACTTTCGGAAGGAACCTTTACTTTTGATATTGCAGTCCATCTTGCGACACTTATCGGAGTGATAATAGTGCTGAAAAAAGAAGTGGCGGAAGTAATAAGAAGGCCTTTCAGCAAGCTTTCCATGTTGGTAGTGGCCGGTACGATACCTACTGTAATAATAGCGGCAGTTTTCTACGGTATATTGAAGAAATCTTTTGAAGCAGAAACTACTCTGGGGATAGAATTCATATTTACCGGATTGGTTTTATGGTTTGCTGAAAGTATAAGAAGTAAGAATAAAGGCCTTACCCAGACTACATATACAGATGCCGCCGTTATGGGAGTTGCCCAGGCGGTTGCCATTCTGCCGGCGGTTTCGCGTTCGGGGCTGACCCTGGCCGGAGCGCTGATGAGAGGCTTGAATAGGGAATTTGCATTAAAGCTTTCTTTCATGATGTCTATTCCTGCCATACTTATGGGCGCAGCCAAGGATGGTTATGATATTTTGAAAGATGGAAGTGCCGGCGCGGCAAATGTCGAAATACTTCCCCTGTTGATAGGTTTTGTTGCTGCAGGTATTTCAGGCTATCTGGCAATAAAATTCATGTTAAGGATTTTTTCCAAAACAAGCTTGAAAGTATTCTCATACTATGTATTTGCTTTAGGAATACTTATTCTTTCGGATCAATTGTTTTTCCACCTTTTATTCGAAAGACCGTTTTAATACTCCTTTTTTTGAAAATAATATAATGATGTGATTTTTAATCCAATGAAAGTCAGGTGCAGCCAATTGAAGGATATTACCATATTGGGCATTGAAACAAGCTGCGACGAGACTTCAGCAGCAGTGGCAGTAAATGGCAGGGCAATATTATCCAACATCATATCTTCCCAGGTGGACCTGCATGGCAAATTTGGTGGAGTGGTCCCTGAGATAGCTTCCCGCAAGCATGTCGAACTTGTTTTGCCTGTGATTAATCAGGCCCTGGAAGAAGCATGCGTAGAAGCAAAAGATGTGGATGCCGTTGGCGTCACATATGGCCCCGGACTTGTCGGCGCTCTGCTGGTAGGCCTTTCAGCCGCAAAAGGTATTGCGTACGTTTTAAATAAGCCGTTAATAGGAGTTCATCACATCGAGGGGCATATTGCGGCAAATTATCTGGAAAATCCGCTGCTGGAGCCGCCTTTCATATGCCTGGTGGCGTCAGGCGGACATAGCCATATCGTGTATGTAAAAGGATTTAAAAGTTTTGAAATAATGGGCCGGACAAAAGATGACGCAGCAGGTGAAGCTTTTGATAAAATAGCAAGAGCTATAGGTCTGGGATATCCGGGAGGTCCGCTTATAGATAAAACTGCAGTCAATGGCAATAGTAAGGCTATTGAGTTCCCTAGAGTCTACTTTCAGGGCGGAAGCCTGGATTTCAGCTTCAGCGGCTTGAAAACGGCAGTTTTGAATTATCTCGGCAATATGAAGCAAAAAGGTGAAAAGATTGTTATTGAGGATTTGTGTGCAAGTTTTCAACAAGCTGTAGTTGACGTACTGGTAAAAAACACAGTAGAGGCCGCATTGGTGCGAGAAGCAGGTAAAATTGCCCTGGCAGGCGGTGTAGCTGCGAATTCGCTTTTGAGAAGATGTATGAAGGAAGCAGCCGAAAAAAAGGGAATCGAAGTATATTATCCAAAACCTGTTTTATGCACTGATAATGCGGCAATGATAGCAAGCGCTGCGTTTTTTGAATATAAATCGGGTAATACTGCAGATTTATGTCTTAATGCTATTCCGGGATTAAAACTGGGTGACTGATACTACAGCGCCAATTTCCGAATTACCCTTCAGAAATAACAATATATAACGCACAAATTCATAAAAATTAATGAAATTAAATTTGTCCGTTATTATTCATTAATGTAATATTTCGCAAAATGAAATAAGATTTTGCGAAATATATCGTTGAAGCATTCGCGATTATTTCTGTAAGGCGCATAAATGCCGGTATTATAATGTAATTCGCGCTGTAGTACTAATGATTGTGGATAACTACACAAATCTACGGCAAACTTTTTATTTTTTAAAAATTTCCAGATAATTATTCTATGGAAAAATTCGACATAAATTGTAAATTGTCGAAGCATTAATAGAAGATGTTAAGGACGACGAAACAGTATGCTTTCAAGGTTTGTGAATTATAAGTCATAGAAGAACAAAAAGTTGAAAAAAGTTGAAAAATGGCATGTTAATATTGTGGAAATTAATCGTAAAGCCAGTATTTTGTAGCATTTTCTTGTGTGGATAAGTGTGTGGATTGTGTGGATTATAAGTCTTTTTAGCTATCCTTCCGAATATTGGAAATAATATTGTAGAACCTTATCAACATAATTCCGGGTTTCGTCAAAAGGCGGTATCCCATTGTACTTCACAACATTTTCCGGGCCTGCGTTATAAGCCGCCAAAGCGAGGCGGAGATTGCCGTTAAAAGCTATAAGCTGATCCTTCAGGTATCTTGCGCCACCGTCTATATTCTGCATTATATCCCACGGATTTTCGACACCCAGGCTATCTGCGGTATCCGGCATTAATTGCATAAGCCCCTGTGCGCCGGAACTGGAAATTGCATAAGGATTGAAATTTGATTCCTGCTTCACCACTGCCCTTAATAATTCCGCATCGATATGATATTTCTCCGAAGCCTTTTTTATATTATCATTAACCATTATCATAAGTCTTGCTTTATCGGCAGGAATAAAGGCAGTACTTGCCGCCAGCGACTTCTGCGCCCTTTCGATATCAATACTGTGGTCTGTTGCGGTTTTAGGAAGTGCAGTTTCTTCCAGCTTGTCCTTTGCAATTTCGAGATACTCCTGGAATGGAATACTTTCAGAAGACCTGAAAATTCTGACAGGAACCCTGCTTTGAATTTCATTCAGCTTTTGCTGGAATATATCCGACACCCTTGGAATCATTATATTCACCTCAACAATAAAAGAAATACAATGCAATAAAAATACAGTACAACAATTATATCAAATAGTATATCGGAATAATATAGTATCGGATAACACATTATAGATAGCTACTGTCGTGTGAATAATAGCTTATGATATTATGGATTCGGATTTCAGGGTAAATTTTGAACATGCGTTTTTCATTCCGCCATTGAACTTCCTGACGGTAAAAAGCTGGCAGAAGCCAATTGTAATGGGTTCTAAAGAATTTGCCGCATCGGTTATATAGAATTCGCACTCCATGCATTTATTCTTTTGAGTATGGATGCCTCTTGCTGTTGAAACTACCTTGTATTTTGAACATGTAAAATCCTGGGAAACCACCCCTTTAATTCTGCACAATATATCTCTGTTTACGCTGTTTGTCAGACCGTATATGCACTTACGGCAGCTTCCATCATATCTCATAAAGGCATCCCCCTTTTTATATAGGTTAGTGTAACCTGTACATTATAACATACAATACAGCAAATACCAAAATATGGGAAATATATTATAGTATACTACTCAACTTTCCCACCCAGTGAGATTCCCACGTCGCTACCGCGCCTCGGAATGACAAAGTTATATTTATGTCATTGCGAGCGAAGCGTGGCAATCTCGCTTTTGTCTCAATTACCAGGCTGGGAAAGTTGTGTATACTACATCTTTTTATCTCTTTGTTTTTCTGTTTATTATAATGTATAATAGAAAATATCGTTAAATTGGCAATTATAAGGGGTACTTATGCAAAAGCCCGTATTGTTGAGAAAGCGTTTCATACCTTGTGAAATAACAGATATTACCGGCGATGAATTGTTATTCCGAAATGAAAGGCTTCTTGTAACCAGATGGAAAGCTATAAAACCAAGGACAGATTTTTTTGGCGGGATTTCATATACATTACTTAATGAAGGCATCAAGCTGTCAAGATTTTATAATGAGCAGGATATATTTCTTTACTGGTATTGCGATATTATTGATGTACTATATAATGGGGATAAAGATGAATACACCTTTGAAGATTTATTGGTGGATGTGATGATACTGCCCGACGGTACAGTTAAAGTACTTGATGCGGATGAACTGGCGGAAGCCCTGGAGAAAGGGCTTGTCTCCACTGAACAGGCCTGCAGGGCATTGCGGACACTGAATAAGTTTCTGAAGCTGGTTTATAATAATGAGTTTCCTCCTGAAGAGTGCAAGGAGTGGGACATGAAGATAGGTTCCCTGTCCCGTTTTCCAAGGTGAAAAAATGGATTTAATCGATCTGCACACACATACAACAGTATCAGATGGAAGCATGTTGCCGGAGGATCTGGTGAAATATGCAAAAAGTAAAGGGTTAAAGGCCATTGCCATAACAGACCATGATACTACGGATGGACTGAATGGAGCCCTGGAGGAAAGTAAAAGAATCGGGTTTGAAGTGATTCCCGGCATTGAAATAAGCGCTGATTTTAATCCTGAAATGCATATCCTCGGGTATTTTCCGAATGGTGATTACGTGGGAATCGCTGGAACTCTGGCTGATTTGCGCTTGAAAAGAGAAGAACGGAATCCCAGGATAGTTAATAAATTAAATGAACTTGGTCTTGAAATTACCATGGAAGAAGTATTTGAGAAATCTTCAGGCGGCGTCACCGGACGGCCGCATATCGCCAAGGTATTGATTGAAAAAGGTTATGTTCAAAGTCTGGAAGAAGCTTTTGACAAATATCTTGCCTGCGGAAGACCTGCATATTTCAAGAAAGAAAAGCTTACACCCCGGCAATGTATCCGGGAAATAAATGCAGCAGGCGGTCTGCCTGTTTTAGCACATCCAATTTACCTGAGAATGGAATATGAACAATTGGATATATTGCTGGAAGAGCTTGTAAAGAAGGGCTTGAAAGGGATAGAAGCATATTATGCGGATAATACTTCCCGGCAGACCAGGATGCTTTTGAAGCTGGCTGAAAAGCACAGCTTGCTTGTAACAGGCGGCAGCGATTTTCATGGGAGCTTCAAGCCCGATATCGATATTGGCGTCGGGCGCGGAAATTTGCATATACCTTATGATTTGCTTGTGAATATGAAAATGCAAAAAGGGGCGTCCCTGTAACAAACCCGTTATAGGGGTTCTTAAGAAAATGGGATTCTCATGTAAAAAAAAAAGACCTGTCCGGGTGGACAGGCGGAGTAAGGTATGGTGTTTATGGAAAATTTAATCAATAATATAAAGGAGGACTTTGTTAGCTTTCTATTTCATTTTAAACCGGCTGGATACTTTTAACAATGAATAATAATACCCTGATTCCCATAGGACTGCGGACCCGGTACTGGGTTTACAGTCCTATGGGAACTGTCATAACTCCATCACATTCAGGCCGGGAACCTTATTAAAATGTTTATCACGCGTGACAAGTATCATGTTATTTTCCATAGTTGCGGCGGCTATTGCTATATCTGTCAGAGGTATTGTAAATCCTCCTTGGCGCAGCTTATTAGAAAGATCACCTGTTTTAACCCAATCCTCGAATTTCATATCTATATAATTTATTGCATCCAGATTGGAGCGGATTATTTCACGCTCCTTCTCGTTTTTGATACCTTGTATTAATTCGGATACAATGATTCCGACCAGGTAAACAGTATCTTCCAAAAGACGTTTTTCCATAAAATCTACAATACACGGATTATTTTTAAAATATTCTATCCAGATAGATGTATCAACGATTATCTTCCCATTCATTTATTTCTGCTCTCCTTTGTTCTTCAAGGTAATTTTCGTCAAAACTGATTTTCCCTTTTAAGGCAAAAAGCTTTTGCAGCTTCTTATAACGGATTGCATCCTTTAGAGCTTGTTCTACGGCATTTGATCTGTTTTTTGAATCATATAGAGCCTGGGTTTCTGCGATTACGCCGTCTGATATATTTAATGTTGTCCTCATGTGTATCACTCCTCATAATAATTGTATGATAAAATGATATGAAAGTCAATATGAAGTATTTATGCCTAAATATAAGAACACCTTATCCGATTTTGCATTTTAAGATAATTTTTAATAAATTACATCTTGACAAGAAGATTCTGGAATGCTAAAATGTTAGGTGAACCTAACAAACATGATTTACATTCTGGCTTTTATGCTGTATCAGGGGGTGAAGACGATTGCTGGACAATAATAAATTATCATCATCGCTGCAGGATTATCTGGAAGCAATACTGGAGCTTGAAGAAAATGAAAATCAAGTACGGGTGACTGATATAGCAAACAGACTTCGGATAGCTAAAGCCAGCGTCAACCAGACAATTGGAAAGCTGAGGGAAACAGGTCTGATACGGCAGCAGGCATATGGTCCTGTGGAATTGACTCATTTAGGCAGGGAACTGGCCGGCAAAATAATTCAAAGGCACAAAAAGCTGAGAAAATTTCTGGTTGAAGTACTTGGAGTGGATCAACAGACCGCAGAGCAGGACGCGTGTCTTATGGAACATGCAGTCAGCCCTCAGACCATGGACCTGGTAACTGATTTTCTGAGCTGTAACGGATATCTGGATGACGGTCAAAGTGGTAAAAGCGGGAACAGTGCCAATGAGAAGCAATATGAAACGGCTGTCAGCC